>JAZUCW010000198.1:0-2809 GCA_045639305.1 Candidatus Scatosoma sp. | reverse complement strand
TTTGCCGATTCGATATTCGGCATACCGCTACCCTTCTGCGGGGTCGTGGTCGGTCCTTTCAAAATAATATGACACGCCTTCAATTCCGCCATAACGTCGTCGGGGATTGCCTTTCCTTTTGCAATTCGATTTTCAATCGTCAACCCCTCGATATCCTTAAATTCCACCTTCCCCTCTTTTACGAGGTCGGAAAGAATAAATTCCAACACTCTTCTTGCTTGCGCAGAAATAATCGGACCGATACCGTCGCCGCCGCAAACCCCGATTTTAATACAATCGAGCGCCTGATAATCGACGAAATCCCCTTGCGATTTCATATTTTCCACGCGTACGAGCTGTTCTTCCATCAGTTTGCGGAATTTTTCACAAGCCGCGTCTAATTGCTGTTTATATTCTTCGTTTTGCATTTTTTCTCACCTCTCCAACTTGGTATAGTTCAATCTGCCGCCCGCCAAAAGAATCACTCTTTGTCTATCGGACAACGCCAGTTTCAATTTCGCTTCTTTTCCCGTCGTTTTATTCACGAGAATCGCCTCGTCCTTCCCCGCAACTGCCGCCGAAAAATCGTTGATTGCGATTTGATCGCCCTCGGCAAACAGCTCGTAATCGTCGGGATTTTGCAAGGTCATCGGTACGATACCAAAATTGATAAGATTCGCTACGTGAATACGGGCAAAACTCTTTGCCACTACTGCTTTTATCCCCAAATACAAGGGCACCAACGCCGCGTGTTCACGCGAAGATCCTTGGCCGTAATTTGCACCGCCAAGAATCACGCCGCCCCCCTTCGCCTTTGCACGTTCGGGGAACTCCTTATCGCATACGGTAAAGCAAAACTCCGACAACTTCGGCACATTCGAGCGATAGGGCAATACTTTCGTACCTGCCGGCATGATATGGTCGGTCGTGATATCGTCGCCCACCTTCAAAATCAACTCGCAAGAAAGGTCCTTATCGGGAGCTTTTCCAATGGGAATCGGCTTGATATTCGGTCCGCGTTCAACGGTTACCGTATCCATTTTTTCTGCTTCTATCGGCATTTCAATCAAATTATCATTGATTTTAAATGCCGTAGGCATTTCAATCATAGGCACTTTTCCAAGCGTCGTCGGATCGGTAAAGACCCCGCTAATTGCCGAGGCTGCTGCCGTTTCAGGGGAAACGAGGTAAACTTGCGCGTCCGCCGTCCCACTGCGAGCAAGGAAATTACGGTTAAAGGTACGCAAACTAACCCCCGCGGACTGTGGAGAAAATCCCATCCCGATACAAGGCCCGCAAGCGCACTCTAAAATTCTCGCCCCTGCATTGATAAGGTCGGCAAGCGCGCCACATTCGGCGAGCATCGTATACACTTGCTTAGACCCCGGGGAAATAGACAAGCTAACGCTAGGATGTACCGTCTTCCCTTTCAACATTGCCGCCACCGTCAACATATCCTGCATCGAAGAGTTCGTACAAGATCCAATGCATACTTGGTTGATTTTCATCCCCGAAAGCTCGGACACTGATTTTACGTTATCAGGGCTATGCGGACAAGCCGCCAAAGGCTGTAATTTACTCAAATCCACGGTATATTCCGCGTCGTATACCGCGTCGAAATCAGGAGAAAGTTCGACGTAGTCTTCCTCTCTGCCCTCTGCCTTTAAAAAGGCTCTCGTCACTTCGTCGGACGGGAAAAGCGAGCTGGTTGCGCCAAGTTCCGCGCCCATATTCGTAATCGTTGCGCGTTGCGGCACGGACAGGGTTTTCACACCTTCGCCTGCATACTCGATAACAGCGCCAACGCCGCCCTTTACCCCAAGGATACGAAGGACTTCTAAAATAACGTCCTTTGCGCCAACGTAATTAGACAATCTACCAAGCAGATTAATCTTAATATTTTTTGGCATCGTTATGTAATAGGTACCACCACCCATCGCCACGGCGACGTCCAAGCCACCCGCACCCATACCGAGCATCCCAATCCCGCCCGCCGTAGGGGTGTGGGAATCGGAACCAATTAGGGTTTTTCCGGGTTTTGAAAAACGTTCAAGATGTACTTGATGACAAATACCGTTGCCGGGTCTTGAAAAGCGAATACCGTGTTTTTTGGTTACCGTTTGGATATAGCGATGATCGTCCGCATTTTCAAACCCTGCTTGCAAGGTGTTGTGATCGATATACGCAACGGAAAGCTCCGTTTTTACCCGATCGATTCCCATCGCCTCGAATTGCAAATACGCCATCGTACCCGTTGCGTCCTGCGTAAGAGTTTGGTCTATTTTCAAACCGATTTCTTTGCCCGTTACCATTTCCCCGCAAACGAGATGTTCTTTGATTATCTTTTGCGCTATCGTATAGCCCATATTCTCTCTCCTTTTACAAAATCACAAATCGCACGAATTTATAACGCAACGCTCGTCTTTCGCGAAAGCTTGGAAAAGTTTTTCCATCTCCTCTTCCCCCATAACCGTCGTTCTGCCGTCTGCGTACAGTCCGTCGATCGCTTCTTTCATCGCTTTTACGATCCAATCCTGCTTGTTTACCTGCTTGTCTTCGGGTAATTTAAAATGCTTATTGATCCAATACGCAATCCCTGCCAAACCAGACGTGTTGGAGATAGATACTTCTGCGGGACGATTGAGAATTTTTTCCGTATCGAAGATATTGTAAATTTCCGCGTCCTTCATCATCCCGTCTGCGTGAATCCCCGCACGAGTAAGGTTAAAAGCACTGCCGACGAAAGGCGTCATAGGAGGGATGTTGTACCCCAATTCTTTCTCGAAATATTCTGCAATATCCGTAATTGAAGTCGGATCGTAGCCATGTC
>JAZUCW010000197.1:0-1535 GCA_045639305.1 Candidatus Scatosoma sp. | reverse complement strand
TCGTTCACGGCGGATCCTAACGGGTATTATTGGCCGTATAACCCCGTACAGGGCGGCGACGAAGCTTGTAACGTATCGCAGATTATCGACTATCAAGTAACCAGCAACCAAATCTACGTCAAGACCCGCGCGATGGACTGGGCGAACGGGTACGGATTAAAAGAAAATATGGATAATCCTTTGTACGAAGAGCGTAAAAACGGCAGAACGACGAAATCGTATATCGAAAACTGGTACGAGATTAAGGATAATAAACTGTTTGTTACCAACCGCTTTATCGACTGGAACGGCTTTACCGATATGGATTATATCCCTGGGCATAACTTGGAAATCCCTGCAACGTATATCGTACATCCTTTGAACAACTACGTTTGTTATGAAGGGGACGAGCCTTGGAATTTGTCGAGCTACGTCTACGATAGACAAGGACAATTGGACGGTTGGGCAGACGGTTCGTACGTAACGACCAAACATCCTGAAGATTGGTTTGCTTGGGTGAACGAAAACGACTTTGGCGTAGGCGTGTATATTCCCGGCGCAAGAGCGTACGCCTCGGGTAGAAGTGTGGTGACGACATATTTCGAGACGTATGGAAACAATAACGCTATGAAGAGCCCGATGGGTAAGGAGAGTATGTATTTGTACAACAAACCCGCACCCACGTCCTATTGGACGAGTTGCTACGTTGGGAATACCGATTATACGGCACCCGTCGTTACCGTGAAGATGAAAGAATACGTACCCCTTTCGTATCATTACGTCGTAGCGGTGGATTATTTGGAAAGCTTCCGTGCGGAATTCAAGGAAATTTACGAAAACAAAGAAATCGACAATTCGGGCTTGAAGGCTTGGGATTATTAAGAAAACAAAAAACGGAGCTGTTTGGCTCCGTTTTTTTATAATACCGAAAAATCGGGTTGTATACAAAAGAATCCGCCTGTGCCGCACCTCGGCAGAAGGTGAACCCGCTAAAAGCAGGTGGGTGCCGCATCTTGACGCCTCGGACTTTCCGTAAAACAGACCTTGCCTATCGCCACGAATGACCGCTCCCGTATATAAAATGTGGATTCCGCAAATAAGCCGAACTCCGAACACCGCAGATTTGTTTTTATTATAGCGGCTTTCTTTTAGAAAGTCAAGGAAATGCAAGTGGAATTTTTTAGCGGTTAAGAGAGGTTAACCGAGCAGCTTTTGTAAAAAGGGAAAAATTTCCTTTTCAAACGCCAAGCCAAACCGCTTGTCGAGGACTTCCTTTTCCGAACGGCGGATACACGCCGCCACGAAATCGGCGGCAAGGCGAATGGACGCCTCTTCCGTTTTTCCGTTGGCGAGTCCGCCCACAAACGCTGAGGCGAATACGTCGCCGGCGCCGTGGAAAAAACCCTCCACGTTTTCGTGTGCATACGTGCATGCGTCGCCGTTTTTCTCGTAATACACCGAAACGCAGTTTTTCGTGGTTACGCCCGTCACGATGGGGTGGGGACAAAGGCTTTGCAAGGCGGTTACCGCGTTTTTGAAGTCGGAGGCCAAGCGGT
>JAZUCW010000196.1:0-2906 GCA_045639305.1 Candidatus Scatosoma sp. | reverse complement strand
ACGAAAAATCTTCAACCATTCTTCTGCAATCAATTTACCGCCAGCAACGTCAGGATGCACGCCGTCATACAGATAATGTACCGCGCCGTGCTTTGCCGCCGCTTCGTCAAATTTTCCTTGCAACGCAACGAACGGAATATTATATTCTTCCGCAAGTTTCTTGACGACTGCCGCGTATTTCTTTACTTCGCAGAATTCTTCGTACTTTTCTTCCGTTGCAGAGCCTTTCAAAACGAACGGTTCGCAAAGGATAAATTTCACGTTGGGAAGTTGCCGTTTCGTATCTTCAATCAGCATACGATATACTTTTTCAAAACGATGAATCTCCACGCCGTTTGCACCGTATATTTCGTGCCATACGTCGTTGATTCCGATAAGAATACTGATTAGGTCGGGTTCGTGATTCCAAACGTCTGCCTTAATACGCGCGTATAAATCAACGATTCTATGCCCGCCGATTCCGCGATTGATTATCTCATATTTTTCAGGATTCTCGTATTTGAGCGTACTTGCTACACCGTTCACAAAACCAACGCCATAGCCGAACGCTTGCCCGTCCATATCGCGGTTTCTCGCCATATCCGTAATGGAATCCCCAAAAAACAATATTTTCATAATTATTCCCCTTTAATTGCTTTTACTACTTGTTTCGCACAAAGATCGATACCTTCCTCGGACAAATGAATTTGGTCCGAACAGATATATCTGTACACGTCCTGCGAAACCGTCGCGTGCAAATCGTTGATTTCAATCCCCATCTCTTTTAACTTCGGTACAATCAAAGCGTTATAACGCTTAATGAGGATATTGTCGTTAAAATAAAACTCGGGATGGACGGGGGTCGTCGTTGCAAAAATAACGCGTTTCCCTAACCCTTTTAACTCCTTTGCTACACGAAGCATATTTTCTACGTATTCTTCTTCCCTTGTAAAAGGCTTCCCATCCCCGTAAAGGTTCGTACACGTATCCCAAAGCCCGTTATTCCAATGAATAACGTCGCTGCCCTCGATTTGCGCCTTGAAATCGAAGATCATTCTCAAAGTATATTTTACAAAGCGGCAATTATCCTCGGGCTGGAATACTTCGTATTCTTCGCCAAGCATTTCAGGCACCTTCGTACCATAACCGATTTGCCTAATGGAATCGCCCAGTAAAGTTACTTTTTTCATAATTTCTCACCCCTTATAAAAATTCCTCGCCTAAAAGTGTTTTCAACAACACCTGCGCGTAAATTCTCACCCCAAAATCGTTGGGATGGTTGATGCTGTTTGCAAGCAAATCCCTCGTAGGTTTCCCCTGCGCTTCCAGCCACAAGAACACCGTCGATATTTTTGCAACGCCTACCCGTTCATATTCACTAGCAAGGTCAAGCAATACTTGCTCGAATAACGTATGCTTCGTCCGCCAACCGATTGCTTGATTGTTCGGTAACAACGTGGAATACAATAAAACGCTTCCGCTTGGATTTTTCGAGAAGTATCCGTCTATCATCCTTGCAATATTCGCCTTAAAATCCGCCGGCGCCGTCAATATATCGTTTGCGCCAAAACCAATGCAGAATAAATCCGTATCTGCCGAAAATTCTCCGCATTTTTCCTCAAAATTATCAATGCCGTTCACAGAACTCCACCCACCAACGGCTTGATTATAAACCTTAACTTCCGCCGAATATCTCTTTTCTAAATACAGCTTTATAAGCGTATCCCAACTGGGCAAGTAAGGGCTGACGTTCCCGCCGTATTTCGTTCCCGTGGCGTTACAGCCCACCGTAATCGAATCTCCGTACAACAAAAGATTTGCGCGCTTGTTTTCCTTTAACCCTTTTATAAACGTTTGCAAGCGTTTATCTCCCACGATCAAACCTTTGGAAAGCGCTTTTTCCGTCTGATAGGAAACGGCTATATATTTTTCAAAACCGTCCACCCCTTCGCTAAAATAAATGTATCTTTGTTCGGGAAAAGAAAATTCAATCTTTTCAGGGTCTGCCTTCAAAATGATTTGCGCGTTCGGCTCTTTTCTAAAATATTCGTCCACTTCAAAAAAGGGCAACGAACCGCCTGCAATACGCTTGATTTGATTCCCCTCAACCGTATAATCCACGCCCTCTTCATAGAGTACGTCGCCAAAGATATTTTTCACTTCAACGCGCCCCTGGGTGGGGTATCCAAGCAATTGTATCTTCCCTTCTTCCCCGATAATCACTCCCGTTTCACCAAGAATCTCACTGCTGTTCCATATAGGCAAAAGCAGGCAGTCAAGCCCATTTTTATCAAATTGTTCTATCTTTTTAAGAGGTTTCATTATTACAACCTTTTCAATTCTTCGTCAAAATAGACGTAAACGCCTGCCGTCCACCCCATCATTTCAGGGGTTTCGTATTCGGCGGATTCTCCAATACCGCCCGTTACTGCGTCGTATTTTTCCCAAAGTCTGCCCGTTTTTATAAAATTTTCGTCCATTGCGCGCATATACTTTTCCGCAATACGCTTTGCCTCTTCATGGAGTCCCAAACGTTTTAACGCCTTGTACATAATACACGTTGCCGCAGGCCACATACAAGGATAATCCCACTGAAAATATACGTCCTCTCCGCGATACGGCGTTACGGTAATTCCCTTCTCGTATTCAAGCCCCGCAATCACCTTCTTTAAGCCTTCCACGTCGTCCGATATCCCATACGCATACGGATAGGCGGAAATCGCGCTGACAATTTCAGAATACCCACCGTCCACGAGATTACAATCAAGATAAAGCCCCGTTTTTCTATCAAAGAAATACTTTTCAATCAATTCTTTGCGCTTGGCTGCGTTTTCCTCAAACGACTGATAGTCGCCACCAACGACCTTTAACATTTCCGCAGCCTTGCATTCCATTTCATATAAGAAACAGTTCAAATCAAGGTGCAA
>JAZUCW010000195.1:0-2803 GCA_045639305.1 Candidatus Scatosoma sp. | reverse complement strand
GTCCGTATTTATTCAATAACCGTCTTATTCCAAGAGTCAAAGGCATCATAACCGCCGTAAGCATAAGTCCCATGCAGGAAAGTACGGAGAACGACGGATCCGTTCCGGTAGGAATCAGTTCGCCGCGACTAGATTGTACGTATAAATAATATCCAAACGTAGCCAATTTAGGATCACTACTGTTTCCGTATAATTGATGCAAATGCATTTGGTCGGTAAAAATCGCCGTTATATTGATAACCAAGAAGGATACGAACGTAGGCCAAATCATCGGTATCGTAATATAGATAAATTCCTGCAATAACGTTGTACCGTCCAGTTGCGCAGATTCCACGATGGATTCGTCAATACCGCTCATTGAACCGCTAAACATCAAGACGTTTACCCCAAAGCCTATCCATACATTATAAAAAAGCACCGATGACAACTGCGTATCGGGATTTGCGAGCAAACCTAACTCCGTTTTAACGTTCAAATAATCGTTCATTATTTTCACAAAAACGTCATCCGCTATGTATTTAAACAAAAGCGCAAATACAACGCCCGAAATGATCTTGGGCATAAACAGTACGACGCGGAAAAATTCCCCGAACGGATATTTCTTATAAATATAAAACGAAAACAGTAAAGCCAAGGTAAAACCGACTATCGTTACCCAGAAAAACAAACGCAACGAATTCCCGAACATAAACCAACGCTGATTGATTAAAGACCACGCTTCCTTAAAATTCTCAAAGCCGGCAAATTCGATCAAAAAGCCCAATTCGCCTTTTTTTACACTATATTTTTGAAAAGCCAAAATAAAAGAATTTAAGTTGACGTAAATATAGCAAATACAAAATTGTAATAAGGGTAACGCCACGATACAGGCGTAAAAAATCATATGACTTCTCCGTCTGGAATTTTTACGCCGTACCTGCGTTTCGTCCCGTCTAATGAAAGACTTCATTATTATCTCCTTATTGAGCTCTATATATCTCGCTCAACCATTTACTTGAAGTATAACCCGTAGCAGCAAAACAATCCTTTACCGTTTTATTCGCTCTATAATAAGCTTCTAAGAAGGTCGTATAATCCGCGCCGGCAAAATGAGGCTTAAACAAAATACCACCACGGGAATTGAATGTCGTCGAATTCGCGATAAAGGTAGGATTGTTGTCCTCTTGCTGTACTACGCGATTATTTTCTCTCGCATTCATAACCGTTTGATGATAGAAGGACAGGTTGTTAATCAAATCTTGCCCTACGCCATATTCCACTTTTGCTTTCGTAACGCCCGTATTTACGGTAAACGCCTTTAATTCCGCATCCGTATATAAGAATTTCAAGAAATCCTTACAAGCGCGAATGATTCCTTCATTACCGGAAGCATCATCCAAATTACCATTGACAAACGCATAAGAGATACAATCGTTAATAAGGGCTTCCTCCCTTGCATTTGCTTCACCTGTTACCTTTTCCGTTCCGTAAGTCGTAGGCAAATGCCACATAGCGACCTTTTTATCCGTTTCACTCTGCGTATAAAGCTTGTAGTCGTCCATCAAGCCGTAGTTTTCCATTTCGTTATACCAATAGGAAGCTTCAACGTGGGAAGCAATTTTGTCTTGACCGCTAATACCGTTCATAATAAACGCTCTCATTGCGTCTTTATGTATATAGTTGCTTTCTTTATATTTGTTATAAATCCAACCTTGCTTGTAGGCAAGCTCCAAAAATGCTTCTGCGTAATATTTTGCCGCTTGGTTCATTGCCTTATAACCCGTTGCTTCGGTCACGGAAACCGTTTCCGTCACAGGCTTTTTAATACCCGTACCTGCCCAAATATCTTCATTCGTATACAAGAAATTATCGTTATCGTCCAATTTTACACATTCAACGGTACCGGTAAATTTATACATAGCACTTCTTTGCTCGTATCCCGCAAGCGATGCCCAAAGAGCATTTTCCAACGAAGTCATATAGTCGATATGATTTCCCGCTACGCTGAATACGGGAATAGTATATTCCGACCATATATAATCGCATTGCGCGACAAGTTCGTTCAACGTTGTAGGAAGCCCGTCGTCATCCGTACCTGCGATACCGTCGTTACCGACGGTTTTTTCACTTTCTTTTCCCGTGAAATATACCGTTTCGCCCGTTAAATCACATTCGTAATCCGTACCGCTACCTTGCTTTGCAAGATACAAGCCCTTACTTGTAAATAAATCCACGTCGTAAGATACGCCTGCATAAAATTCATAATGCGGTAACATATAATACTTACCGTCGCTTGCTTTCATAGAATAATGATACGATTCGTCAATCTTATCCCCAAGCGTAACTTTCTGACCGTTAATCGTCTCCATTTCTCCCGTTACAACATCGGAAATATCCAAGAATTTACCGCTTTGCATTAACTCATACAACGTGCCGTAAGAATTTTGGTCGAAATAAATATGCGTGGTTGCGTCACTAATACCTACTGCATCCACGTTTATCGGGTTTTCAACGTCTAAACCAACACCCATCTTCCCATCTTCGTAAGAAGTACCTTTGGTAAGCTCGTAAAAGCGCTTACCAGCTTCGTCCAACCAAGCTCTGCCAACACCACCGCCAAAATTTCTTATTTTGATAATCGTAGTCGTACCTTCGTTATACGTAGGATCAGTGCCTCCGCTCGTACCTGCGGGAGGAGTATTACAACCCGTTGCGCCGATTGCAAACGTTAAAGCTAAAAAGCTCGTCATCAATTTGCCGATTTTTTTGTTAAAGTTTTTCATATTACACCTCTAAGTCGGAGGCCAAGCGGTCTTAGGAAGAA
>JAZUCW010000194.1:0-2869 GCA_045639305.1 Candidatus Scatosoma sp. | reverse complement strand
CGGTCATGCGTTCGTGCAATTTTTCAATACGGGAAGCACGGGTTGCTTCTACTTTTTTCATCGATTCTAATTGTTCTTCCGAATAATGATACATACCCAACCTCCTTATTTTTCGATTTCTCTATGGTTATAGAGATTTTTCTGTTCTTCCAAAGGTGTGTTCATAATCGCTTCCAACGCCGCTTTGCAATCCCCCGCGTCGATTTCCGCAACGCGATTGATAAGATGTTCGGTCTTCGGCGCGATATATTTACCCGTAAGACGGCGAGCCAACACGGCAACCTGTGGATGGGAAATTCCTGCAGGGCAACGAGAAGAGCAAACGCCGCACATTACGCAGTCAAAGCTTTCTTCTGCGCACTTTTCATATTCGCCGCGCTGTGCATACGCTATGTACTGCATAACGTTAAGTCCTTGCGTACAGCTCTTCGTACATGCGTTGCAACCGATACAAGAATAGATTTCGGGATAAAGCTGCATCATAATTTGCTGCGTAGGTTTGATCTCGTTAATATCGTACACCTTCTTCACGAGCGGGAAGAACGGCAACGTTGCAACGTACATCCCCTCTTCAACCTGCTGTTGACAAGCAAGACAGCTCTTTAATTCTTGCTGACCGTGGATACGATAAATCGTTGCGCAAGCACCGCAGAAACCGTTTCTGCAACCGCAACCGCGAACAAGTTGGTATCCAGCATATTCCATCGCCTTCATAATCGTTAAACTTTCCGGTACTTGATAACGTTTGCCGAAAAGATACACGTTTACCATTTTTTCCATTTGTTTTTTCTCCTTAATACTCGTCGGGCAATTCGTCAAGTTCCGTCATACGGAATACGGGCCCGTCTTTGCACACGAATTTATCGCCTACGTTACATCTGCCGCATTTACCTACGCCACACTTCATACGAAGTTCCAACGTCGTATATACGCGGGATTTATCAAAACCAAGTTCCAAAAGTCCTGCCAACGTAAATTTAATCATGATGGGAGGGCCGCAAAGCACTGCCGTCATATTGGGGTTAAGCCCCAATTCTTTTACGTACGAGGGAACGAAACCAACGTGTCCGTCCCAACCTTCCTGCGGGCGGTCGATGGTAAGGTAAACTTCCGTATTCGGTTCGTTTACCCATTCCGTTTGAATTTCTTCGATGTCTACGAGGTCGTCTTTGCTTCTCGCACCGTATACGATAACGACTTTACCATAATTGTTACGATAATGACGCACGTAGTTAATAACGCTGCGCAAAGGCGCAAGACCGATACCACCTGCGATAAAGAGCAAATCCTTGCCCTTAAAATCTTCTTCCACGGGGAAGTTTTTGCCGTAAGGACCACGCACGGTAATTTGCTGACCTACTTCCATTGCGTGCAATACTTCCGTTACGCAGCCGCACTTTTTAATAGAGAATTCCATATACTCTTCGTTGGTAGGCGAAGAGGTGATAGAGAACATACATTCCCCAACGCCAGGAACGGAAACCATTGCACACTGTCCGGGCATGTGCTTAAAAAGCTTCTTGCCGTCCGTTCCCACTACGCGAAAAGTCTTTACGTCGGGAGTATCTTTACGAATATCCGTAATTACACCGATTTTCGGGATGAGAGTTTCTTCAATCATTTGCTTTACCTCCCAAAGTTTTGATAACCTTGACAATGTTCAGGTTTTGCGGGCATTTGTTCACGCAACGGCCGCAACCTACGCAAGAATACAAACCGTCGTTTTGCGAAGGATAATACACGAGCTTGTGCATAAATCTCTGACGGAAACGCTGCATTTGCGTCGTACGGCTGTTCCCGTGCGCCATCAACGTGAAATCGGAATACATACACGAATCCCAACAACGGAAACGAATCACACCCTCGTTGGTTTTGAAATCGCGAATATCGAAACACTGACAAGTCGGGCATACGAAGGTACAAGTACCGCAGCCAAGGCAGGATTCACTCATACTCGCCCAAGCGGGATCATTGAACAAATCGTTGAGATTTTCGGGTTTAAAACGGGAAAGATCGAGCGCTGCGAAAGGAAGCTTTTCCAAAATCTTCTTGGTGTTTTCCTGTTGCGCTGCAACCTCCGTCTCGCCTCCCTCTTCAAAGAGCGCCGACAAAGCCGACGTCAACGCTTCGCCTTTTTCGGTGTTTGCCTGCCAATACAGGTTTTCCCCGTCGAGCCAAGTCGTTACGTCTCCGCAAGGCGCGGTGGCGTCAATCCCGAATACGCCGCAAAAACAGCTTTCTTCGGGCTTGGAACAAGCGAGGGTTACGATCGTAGCCGCATCTCTTCTCGCCTTATAATAGGTATCTACGGGGTCTGCAAGGAATACCTTGTCTAACACCTCGATTGCTTTAAAATCACAAGCCTTTACCCCGAACAACACGAAAGGTCTCTTTTCGTCGCGAACGTCGATAACTTCTACGTTCTTGCCTTCCGTCTTGAACTTCATCATATTCTCGCTTTGCGGGAAAAATGCGTTCTTGGGCGATTTTACCGTTTTTAAGGTTTCCAAGGAAACTTCTTTACCCTCTTCCCAAACCGCGTAGTTGACCTCGCCTGCTTTTTTAATCGGGAGAATCAATTCTTGCGTTTTCGCAATTTCCGCGTACAAATCGTTTACTTTATTTTTTGCAATCTTTAACATTATTTCGCCTCCCCGCTGATAACGTCTTTGGGTTCTGCGTCGCCCTCGGTATACGAGGTAAGCGGCGTTTTCCCTTCGGAGGTTTCCCCTGCCTGATATTCGCCGTAAAGCGAATCGATATCCTTGATGAACTTTCTGTTAAGAAGGTGCAGAGGGATGTTTTGAGGGCAAACCCTCGAACATTCACCGCAGTCGGTACATCTTCCCGCAACGTGGAACGCGCGGAT
>JAZUCW010000193.1:0-10569 GCA_045639305.1 Candidatus Scatosoma sp. | reverse complement strand
TGTCGTGGCGTTTTTGCCGATATCGGCGACCATTCAATATACGATCTTTTTCCTCTTGGCGATGCCTAGCGCCGCCAGTGGGGCGATGATGGCGGTGCAGTTTGGCAAAGACGGGGATTTTGCGTCGGTCGTGGTGATTTTATCGACGATTTGTTCGATTGCAACTCTGCCCCTCTCCTATTTGTTTATGAGCGAGGTCTTGGGCGTCGTTATTTAAAAATTAAGGGGGAGATAGAAGACAAAAAATAGCATAAAACCCTCCCCGCCTTGGGTGAAGACCAAGGCGGGGAGGGTTTTTCAATTCTTTCGGTATTTTGCTGGGGTGGTTCCGTATTTTTTTGTGAAAATTTTGATGAAATACGGCATACTTTCAATTCCGATTTGTTCGCAGATTTCTACCAGCGTATAATGCGTCGTCTTTAACAAATAGGCGGCGTGGTTTAATTTTAGTTCGTTGACGTAATCAAGCAAGGTCACGCCAAAGGTTTCTTTAAATTTCCTGCAAAGATAATATTTGTTATATCCAAGCTCGTTGCGGATAATCTCCAGAGCATCCTTTTGGATAAACGCGTTGGAGACCGCCTCCTCACACTGCGCGCGGAAATTGTCGATTTGCGTGTTTTTATTCGTATACAGATATACGAGCCCGAAAATCGTCGAAACAAGCACTCGCTCGAAATTTTTTCGCTTTAAAATATCCAGCTCCTCAAAGTAGTTCTTGATGTTGCGTTCTAAAAACAAAATGTCTTCCGTGGTGATTTTACAATGCGTAAATTTCCCCCGTTCGAGGTTTTTAAAAAAGTCCGCGTTGATATAATCGAACGCGCTTTTCGCCAGCGAAAGATTGATAATGAAATCGCGGTGGGTGCAGTCGTGTTCGCGGATAAAACAATGCGGCGTATTAGGGAAAATTAAATACAAATCGCCGACGGAAAGCGTGCTCTCTACGCCGTTGATACGATGTCGGATTTTTCCGTTTACCACGTAAAAAATCTCGATAAATTGATGAGAATGTTGCACGGTGTCCAAGGTTTCCGTTAAGAAAGTATTGAAAAGCACCGTGGGGTGTTCGGCATATACGGGAATATTTTCTTTCATAAACGTATTGTACCACCTTTTATTAGGAAAGTCAAGAAGATTTTGTAAATAAAGGGAATAAAATGTATGTAAAAAGTTAATAACGAGAAGTTTTTGGATAATATTGCATATTTGTGTGCGTAAGATTGTGTGCTATAATAAAAACGTACAATGACATAATGCGCGTAGTGCATGGTTATTGAGGTTAAAATTAGAGTAAAAAAATAGGACGGAAGGAGGATAAAAAAATGAAGAAATGGATTTTTAGCTTGGCCGCGCTTTCGATGACGTTTGCCCTTGCCGCTTGCGGCGGGGAAGACCCTCAAAGCAGCGATGCGGACAGCACCCCCGCAACGCACACGCATGCGGGCGTGAAGACGGAGGCAAGCGAAGCGGATTGCCAAAACGAGGGCAATATAGAGTATTGGACTTGCGAGTGTAACAAGATTTTTGCAGACGAGGCTTGTGAAAACGAAATTACGCTTGCGGACACCGTGATTGCGAAAACGCCGCACGCGGGCGTGAAGACGGAGGCGGCCGAAGCGGGTTGTCAAAAAGACGGCAACATTGCGTATTGGACCTGCGAATGCGGTAAAATCTTCTTAGACGAAGCTTGTCAAAGCGAAATCACGCTCTCGCAGACGCTCATCCCTGCGACGGGCGAACACAAATACGACGGTAGCGGTGTATGTGATTGCGGTAGAGACCTTACGGATAAAAATCTTTGGATTTACGCAAGCGAAAACTGCGCGTCGGTAACCTACACCGACAAGAAGGGTTGGAAAGCCTCCTCGGCAAACCCCACCTCTACCTCTGCGGAAAACAAAGGGAAATATTATATCAAGTTTACCCCTGAAGTGATTAACTTCTATATGCAACAGGGGAACGATTTGATGACGATTTATTTCAGCGGCGCGTTCGACGGAGCGGACTACGGCAGCGACAGCCCGCTCGAATGTAACATTTGGATTCTGCCTCCCAACGCGGCGGACGGCGGCAACGATTGGACGTATCCGATTAGCTGTCAAAGACAGTCGCAGCTGACGAAAAACGACGACGGTACCTATTCGCACACCATTTCGCTCATCAACGAATTCGAGGGCAGCAAAATCCACGATTTCGCAAAATACGGCTTGACGATTTATATCGACAACGTAGCGGCGAACACGGGCACGCCCCTTGGTTCGATTTATATCAAGGACGTCGAATTTACCGTAACGCCGAAATTGGAAGAAGTTGCGAAAGCGGATTATTTTAAAACCAGCGACGGTTGCGAATCGGTAGTCTATACCGAAGGACTTGGTTGGAAGGCGACGGCGGCTTCGGGCGCAAGCCACTACTACTTCAAATTAAAGAAAGAAGTTATGGCGTACAATATCCAAGAAGGTTACGACACGATGACGATTTCCTTCGGTTCGTCCTTCGACGGCACGCAACACGCGGGCAGACCCACCGTTTGCCGTATGTGGATGTTGCCAGCAAAGGTTTCGGGCGGTTCTGATTGGGAATATAAGATTTCGCTTATCTACCTGCTTGAAGCGCAGATGGACGGTACGTATTCTTGGACGATTGATTTAAAGGACACGAAATACGATTTTGTCAATTCCGATTTCACTTTCTACGTAGATACGGTAGACGCAGGCACGGGTGCATACGTAGGCGCTTGCTACGTATACAACGTGACCTTTGGCAAGAGCGCGGTAGAAGAGGAGGAAAGTTATTTGGGTGGCGTAACCTTATATCAAATGAGCACGAAAGGGCAACTTTCGATGGGTTATATCATGGTAACCGAAGCAGACGAGGTTATCGTTCTTGACGGCGGCAGAGACGTAGACGGCGGGGACGTATACAACCAAATCTGCACGGTGAAAAAGGAAGTAGACGCTTGGTACCTTTCCCATTACCACGGCGATCATATCGCGGCGCTTACCACGATTTTGAACGAATACGACATCACCATCAAAAACTTGTATTTCGATTTCCCGACGGACGAAGGGTTGATTTCGCAGTACGGCGACGGGGATAATCAATACCTCTACGCCTTCTACGATGCGTTGGAGAAGAACGCGAGCAAGGTTAAAAATATCGTTACGCCTAAGAAGGGCGACGTATTTAAATACCACAATTTGGAAATCCGCGTCCTCAACGATTCGCTCTTTGGCGAGGGTATGAAATACGTCAACAACAGCTCGGTCGTTTATAAAGCGGTGACGAGCGACGAAAGCGTACTTTTCCTTGGCGACATGGGGGATTACGGTATGAAGCTACTGGAAGATAGCTATTTCAAATCGGAAATTGAAACTTGTACGGTAATCCAGATGGCGCACCACGGCAACAGTGATCTCGTTGGCGATTTCTATTCGAATATCAAAGATATCAAGCTTTGCTTGTTCCCTTGCCTTGCATGGGTATTCAACAACGACCCTGGTACGGGCTTTAACACCGGTACGTATACCTCGGTAAAGACCCGTCAGTACTTGGAAAGCAGAGGGCTTACCAGTGCGCAAATGCTGACGCAGGTCAACGGTATGGTAACCGTAATATAAAATAGAGAAGACAGAGCAGGAAACTATGATCAGAAAAGAAGATTTGAAAAATTATACGGTGATTATTCCCGAAAGCGCCAGCGATTGTTTGCTGTACGCGGCGGAATTATTGAAAGCGTATTTATTCAAGGCCACGAAAGAGCGAGTGTCGATTTCCGCTTCGCAGGATTTAAGTGACAAAATCTTTTCTCTCGGTAACACCAAACAATGGCAACGAAAAACGGAAAAACCTTCGCTTTCACGTATCCAAAACGACGACGGATGCATTTTGGATAGCGAAGGGGACAACGTATACGTGGTCGGAAAAACGGACAGAGGCGTTTTGTACGGCGTCGTGGAATATCTCGAACGGTTTTTAAATATCCGCTTTTTTAAATCGGATTGCGAAGTCGTTCCCGAAACGGCACAACTGCCTTTGCCTAAGGGGTATAGTTACAACCCGCCTATTTGTATGCGTACCTATCTCCTAGGGGATACCTATGACGATACGCGTGCGGAAGGGTATATCACTCCGAAAATCGACCAGTTTGTCAAAACGCACACGAGAGACGTGTTTACCGTCATTGACGAGAAACACGGCGGGAAAATACAGCTCTACGGACGGAATATTTCGCACAATTTCCATTTCTACGTGCCTTACGAACGGTATGGAAAAACGCACCCTGAATTTTATCGGGAAATCACCGTCAACAACGAAAAACTGCACACCATTGATATCACGAACGGGCTACTGCCCGACGGGAGCATTGACGAAAGCCAAGAAGAAAGCGTTGTAAAAATCGTCATTGAAGAGATGAAAAAGGATATTTTGCAATATCCCGACGTCAAGGTCTTTCTCTTAACCCAAGAGGACGGCGACGAGTATTTCGACGACGACAACAACCGCGCGCAAGAGGAAAAATACAAACGCAGCGGTATGCTGATTCGCTTTTGCAACGCCGTCGTACGCGCCTTAAACGCTTGGAGTAAAGAAACGCTTGCGGGCAGAGTGATTAAATTGGCGACCTTTGCCTATTCGTACGCGCAATACGCGCCCGTTAAGAAAGAGGAAGGCAAGATTTTGCCCCTCGATCCGACGGTTGTGGCAGACGAAAACCTCATTATCCAACTCGCCATCTTTGCCAACGGCGTGTACAGCTATTTTGACGAAAGACAAGACGAGCGTGTCAAGAACGCCTTGAGCGAGTGGAAAGTCATCGGTAAGACCTTCTGGTTTTGGGGGTACGACGCAGACTTTTCCAACTACCTTTCCTACCACGATTCGTTTCATACGGTCAAACAAAACGTACAAGGCTTTATCGATTACGGTATTGATTATCTTTGTATCAACGGCGCGTACGATACCGAGTATTGCTGGCAGGGCAATATCCGCGCGTATATGTATCACCGTCTTATGTGGGACCCGACCTTGGACGACAAGGAATTGTTAAACGATTATATCGCCCATTATTACGGCGAGGGCGCGGAAGCGGTACATACTTTTATGCGTTTGTTCCACGAAGCGTACGAGGAAACCAAACGGCGGGGTCAGAGCGTGTACGCAACGACTTGGGGTTCGCATACCTACGCTAAGAACAACCCGTTGGAGATGCTGAAAGAGAGTATCAAGGCAATCGAGGACGGGGAAGAGAAGATTGGAAAGGCGGCGCTTACGGAGGAAGAAAAGGAAAGGTATTTAAAGCGGCTTTGGTGCGTAAAAGCCACGCCGTTAAACATTTTGTACCTTAATTATAAGGAATATTATCCTACTGCAAGCGAGACGGAGAGATTGCAGGCGAAGGACAACTTTGTCGAGTGTGCGAAAAAAGCGGGCATTGACAACGCAAGAGAACACATGAGCTTGCAAGCTTACGTGGATTTTGTGGAATCGGACGATTATAAAATTCGCCCGATGTGTAGCAAATAAGGGAGGAATAGAATGAGAAACAATTATGAGACGCCCGTCGTTATCCTCATCCAATTGGATACGACGGATATTGTAAGAACGAGCCCCGGCGACAACTTCGTGGAAGACGACTTCCCCGCGTTTGTAGGGAATTAAGGAGGAAAGAAGATGAAAACGAACGTAAAAAAAGTATCGATTTTCGGATTGGCGGCGGCGTTTATTTTGTCGCTGATTATGGCGTTGTTTACCTTGTTGTATACGCCTGCGGGGGTTACGGCAAGCGCAGAAAGCAGTGCAAAGATTACGAACGTAACTTGGACGGCAGGAAACGGCGGCGGATACGTACATTTGTATACCGACATTTCGTCCAGCACGTCGATTGCCAATATCAACTCAAATGCCTATCTTGGTAGCTGGCGTTATCAAAAGATCACGGTAAACGGCGTTCAGGCGGTGAGTGGCGGCGCTTGGGACAACACGGGGTATTTTAATACGGCAAATAACGTGCATCGTTA
The DNA here is from genome assembly GCA_045639305.1 of Candidatus Scatosoma sp. Taxonomy (GTDB): domain Bacteria; phylum Bacillota; class Clostridia; order Christensenellales; family Borkfalkiaceae; genus Scatosoma. Next base: position 4,546 of record JAZUCW010000193.1, on the reverse strand, counting down.
TCAATTGTGGCTTGGAAATGCCGACGTTGCGGCGGACGCAAGCACGGTTGCGGCGGCTTCGGACGGCAACAAATATCTTAATTATATCTTAAAAGCAGGCTCGTCTGTTGGCGGCATGTATACGATTTCCAACGACGTAGAATTTACGGTGGTATTGGATAGCAGCAATGCGATTAGCGGTGCGTATAAGACGGCAAGAATTACGCAGGTAGTCAGCCAGTCGAACGATAACAGCTATTATTGGTATCAATTCCATACCAATATCCTTGGCAGCGCAACGGCTACCAATAAAGACCATAACAACTATTTGACCCCTTGGCGTACGACGAAAATGGTCGTCAACGGCAGCGCGGTGGTTTCGGGCGGCGATTTCTATTATGCGGGCGGTTTTAGAAACGACGAATCGAGAAGAAACTATAACGAAGACGGCACGGCGGGCAATCTGTACTACGTCTGGATGACGGGTATCCCCAAATCTTCGATCAACAAGCTTTCGGACAAGAAAATTAAAATCGAATTGTTGCAAGGCAGACGTTTGGGCGACGAATATATCTTCGGTTATAAAGAAGACATCGTTATCGATTATTCGAACGGGACCTCAGAACACTCGTTGCCGATTACGGGCGCAAGCGTTACCAACCATCAAGCTAACGCGGGTAACGGTACCTACGAGGTATTTGTCAACGTACCCGGCGTAACCGATTTTAAACCGTATACGAACACTATGATTACTTCTATCCGTTCGGCGATTAAGGTGGACGGTAAAGAGCTTTCCAGCGAAGAGAAGAATATGACCTACTTTACGGGTGGGAAGTTGAAAATTTCTGGTAAGTCGGGCGCTACGGGCGCATTTGCACCCGGTGAAATCCACGAGGTAGTGATCCCCGTGGGCACGAAGTTCGAGTCGCAGGTAAGCGTAAGCGTTTCGGCTGGTATTAGATTTGTAGAAGGCTATACCAACCGTACTTTGGAAGAAGAACTGCGTTTCTACGTATATCAAAACAATAACGGCGAATTCCAGGTGTCGAGCGATGAAGCGAACATCGAGGTGGAAAGCGATCCTTACCTTGACGCGCACACCAACGTTGGCAGTATCGTTTATACCGAAGGAAAAGGTTGGAAAATTACGGGTGCAGATACGGCGGCGGACAGCGGTTGCTATCGCTTTATGTTGAAGAAAGGACAGACTGCGGCGGCGATTGCGGCGGGCTGTGACAAATTGACGTTGACCTTTGGCGGTGCGTTTGACGGCGCGGCAACGGGGAATCCTGTCAATTGTAAGGTTTGGTTTATGTTGCCGAGCGCTGGCAACGGTAACCTTGCTTGGTTGGGCGGCGGTTATATCTCCGGCTTGACGAGCAACGGCAACGGTACGTATTCGTACACCATCGATTTGACGAACGCGGCGTACGATTTTGTCAACTATGACATCGTTATTCGCGTTACCTGTGCCGATGTAGCAGGAAAAACCGTAAACGCAACCTATCTCCACGCAATTACCTATTCGGAAAGCTACAAGTTTAACCCTGCAAGCATCACGATGTTGGACGGGGCAAGCGTGCGTATGAAGAACCCCACGGGGCTTGGCTTTACGACGAGAATTGACAAGGCTGCCTACGACGAAGCGGTGGCTATCTGCGGTGCGGAAAACGTAAAAGTCGGTACGTTGATTACGCCGACCGATTATTTGACCTGCGATTTTACCATCGAAGCGTTGAACGCAAACGGGATTATGTATAAGAATATCCCCAACGAAGGGTGGTTAAACGAAGAAACGATTGAAAAAGATGGGTACTACGCATACAGAGGCTCGCTTGCGCCCGTAAAAGAATATAACTATAACAGAAACTTCTCGGCGGTGGGCTATCTTGCGTACACGGTAGAGGGCAAAACGACCTACGTCTATACCGAATATAGAGAAGAAGACCATTCGCGTAGCGTTGCGTACGTTGCAAAAGCGGCGTATGAGGACGTTTATAAGGAAGGGATTGCAAAAGATCAGTGGTTGAGACCTGCAAGCGACGAGCCGAATACCTTGATTTCGTATACCGAAGGCAAGGGTTGGAAGGTTACGGCTACGACGAGTTATTATAACTTCTATTTGAAGGCAGAAGTAATCGATTCGCATATCGCGCAAGGCGCAACGAGCTTGACGATTACCGCAGGCGGTTCGTTTGACGGGACTTCGCACGCGGGTGCTCCCGTGAACTGTCAAGCTTGGATTATCCCTAAAAACTCGGCAGGTAGCGACGATTGGAGCTTTAAGGCGGGATATATCAGTGGTTGGACGAGTATTGGAAACGGTAAATATTCGTACACCATCGATTTGACGAACGCGAATTATAAATTTGCAGGCAACGATATTAGATTCCGTATCAACAGTTTGGACGTAAACAGCAGGCAGGTTGGCGCATGCTATTTGTACGGTATCGAATTTGACGTAGCGGAAAAAGACGGTTCTAAATACCCCTATCCTACTCTTGGCGGGTACAGTCCGTATACGGCAGAAGAATTGAAGATTTTGGAAACGTATATTCCCTTCGATTCGACCGTTACGGCAGAATATAAGATTGTAAAACCTTCTGCGGCAACCGCAACGGAAACGACGGCGGCGAATATGATGCAGGAATACTTGCAAAACTCGCTTGGCGTTACTTGCGAGGTGGTTTCGGACGGGACGATTTCGAAACTTTCCTCCTATTCGAAGTATATCTCCATCGGGCAGACGAGCCTTTTGGAAGACGCAGGATTTGCTACGCTTGCGGAAGATAACGTGGATTACGACGGGTACGTAATCAAGACGATGGGCAGTATCCTCTTTATCGACGGGATTTTGGATAGAGGTACGCTGTACGGCGTGATGGATTTTGCAGAAGAAAATCTTGGCTACGTATTTATCGACGGCGAATGTACGGTGATCGGCGCTGTGGATAGCTTGAAGGTAGAAGACGTGGAAGATAGCTATTTCACACCGTATATGGAAACCCGCTCCTATCTCGAATACGACGTAACGAAGGCGTATACCGATCCTTTGACGGCGGTTGCAAGAAAGAGCAATAACTATTATTTGGGCAACGTAAGCAGCTATGGTAGCGCGAACTATTTCGGCTATTGGGGTACGAACGAAGCGCACACCATGCAGGCAACCTTGGAAAAGGGTATCGAATTGGACGGCGGCACGAAGAATATCGCCAATTACGCATACCGTTATACTGCAAACAGTGCAACTCATTATCAGCCTTGCCTGACGAACGAAACGACGAAGGCTTTGATGGCAAACGCTATGAAAGAGCTGATTAAAGAAAAATATAATAGCGGTATCCGTTATTATGCGTTGACGCAGGAAGATAGCCCTGAAAATAAAGGGTATTGTACCTGTTCTACTTGTGCGAGCGCGAGAACGACGTACGGCGGACAAAGCGGCGTTACCTTGAAGTTCTTGAACGATATCGTTGCAATTTTGAATAGCGACGCGGCGTTTAAAGCGCAATATCCCGATTATAAGCTGTATACCTTTGCTTATCAGTATACGCTTGACCATCCTACCGTTTCCAATACGGTGATTAAGGCGTGCGACAAGGTTTCGGTAATGGTTTGCCCTAGCGCAAGCAACTATATGAAGGATTTGTTTGACAGCACAAACAGCGAAACGAAGACGGCGCTCAACGGTTGGAGCAAATATTGCGAAGACTTGATGGTTTGGATGTACGACGCGAACTTTACCAACTACGTCGAATACCATCCTACCCTTACGGGCGTTATCGCAGACAACGTCTACAAGTTGAAGAAGATTGGCGTTAATTATATTATGATTAACGGCGCGTACAACGGGGATTATAACTGGGACGACAAGCTTCGTGCGTACGTTTACAGCGAACTTCTTTACGATTTCGACGAAGCGAAATATAAGGCGGGCGCAGATGCGTACGTCAACGAAATCGTTGCCAAGTATCTTGCGGCGTACTACGGCGAATACGCGGACGAAGTGCAGTCGATTATTGATTTGTATCAGTCGGAAGTTAAAGACAAGGCTTTGTCTGGGAACAGTTCGCTTGCGGAGGAATTGGATATAGCAACCGTTCAAGAAATTGAGGCGTTGATTGACGGTGCAATTGCCGACAACACCGACGAAGTGATGGAAAAACGCTTGTATGCTATCAAAGCGAGCGTTTGCGCAATGTACTACGAAAGAGAAAAAAGTATTTTCGGTACGTGGAATAACTCGACAAAAAAAGCTGAACTTAAGGAAGCTTGTAACAAAGCAGGTATTACGATGTGGTCGGAAACGCAGACGATTGCAGATAAATTTGGCTCGTAAAACGACCTTGACGGCAACGCCAAGGTGCGGAGGAAAAGTATGAAAAAATTAGCAGTATTGTTATCCTTCGTAACGATCTTCGCGGCGGCAGGTTTCGCCGCCTGCGGAGAGACTGAGGGGGATACTACGCCCGCGCAAGAGGTCTGCAAACACGCGTTTGCGGAAAACTCGCTTGCTTGCACGGATAGGGTATGCCAAATCTGCGGGGAGAAGGTTAGGGCGACGAAA
>JAZUCW010000192.1:0-3553 GCA_045639305.1 Candidatus Scatosoma sp. | reverse complement strand
CCCTTATCCGCCAAATTCCCAAAGAATACCTCGAACAGCTTTGCGTGCGCAGGAACGAGCAAATATTCTCTACCGCGGGATTCGCAGTAGTTCTTTATCCGCTCGGTTACGAACTTCAACGCCTCTTTGTACGCGTTGATACGGTCTTTATCGATTTTTTTGCGGAAGAAATTCTGTACGTTTTCCGCGTCGAAAAGGTGCATTTTTCCACGCACCTGCGGATTAAGTTCTTCACGGGAAAGAATTTGCACGCAGAGCAAATCGCGCTTGCGTTCAACGAATCTATCGATTGCGCGTTCGTAATCCTCTTCATCCATCAAAAAGTCGGAAATGAGGACAGAATAACCGTCCCCCCTGCCGATTTTTTCTGCGGAGAGTATTGCCTCGCTTATCGAAATGTCGTCCGTGAATTCGATCTCGTTCAGCTTGTTGATATAGTTTAAGTAGGAATCCTTCCCTACCATGCCGGAGATAATTTCTTCTACTCGATTGCCGTGAATCGCATAAATCGAAACCTTGTCCATCTCGTTGATGGAAAGATACGCAAACGCCGCCGCCATTTTTATTGCCTGTTCCGCCTTTTCCAGCGTGCCGTGCTGCATCGAACGGCTTGCGTCTACGTATATCCTCGTGTGCATCTGTCTTTCGTCTAGATACAGTTTTTGATAGAGTTTGTCAAACCGCGCGTATACGTTCCAGTCGATTTTCGAAATATCGTCGCCCGGCGCGTAATCGCGATAGTCTGCAAATTCGCAAGAGGAGCCAAAGTTTTTCGATTGATGGTTTCCGCCGAACATTCCGGCTACGTTGTTTTTGAGTATCGTCTGCAAAGCTTCCAGCTCTGACAAGAACGCCTCGTTAATTACCATCTTTCCCATTTAGCGAACCTTCTTGGTCTCCTTAATAATCATCGAAATAACGTCGTCAATTGCAAGTTTGTCGTTAATCGCCGTATAGTTAATTTTCATTCTGTGTCTCAAAATCGGATACGCAAGCTCGTTGATATCTTCGTAAGAAACGTTATAACGCCCGTTCATCAAAGCGCGAACCTTTGCCGCCGTGATAAGGCCCTGCGCCGCACGGGGCGAAGCGCCGTATTTGACGTATTTCTTCGTCGACGCACAGCTATCCGAAAGTTCGGGATGCGTGTTGGATACGAGGTTTACCGCATACATCAACACTTCGTCGATAACGGGCACCTTAGAAGCAAGCGCGCGCATTGCAAGGATTTCTTCTCCCGTAACGACCGCCTCTGCCGTTTCTGCCATCGTAATCTGCGTCATTTTAACGATATCCGCCAATTCGTCCACGGAGGGGAAATTGACGATAAGCTTAAACATGAAACGGTCCATTTGCGCTTCGGGCAAAGGATAGGTACCGTCCTGTTCGATGGGGTTTTCCGTTGCGAGCACGAAGAAGGGCTCTTCGATTTTATAGGTTTCGTTTGCAACGGTTACTTTATGTTCCTGCATGACCTCCAACATTGCCGATTGGGTCTTGGGGGTCGCACGGTTGATTTCGTCCGCAAGTACGAGGTTCGCAAAGATAGGGCCTTTGCGGAACTTCGTTTGCAATCTGCCGTTTTCGTCCTTTTCTACGATGTTCGTACCCGTTACGTCCGAAGGCATCAAGTCGGGCGTGAACTGAATTCGGGAGAAAGGCAAGGACAAAACTTTCCCAAGCGAACGAACAAGTCTCGTTTTCCCTACGCCGGGCACACCTTCTAACAATACGTTACCGCCAGCCACGATTGCAATGATAACGTTGTCGATAATGCCGCTTTGCCCTACGACGTCCTTTGCAAGCTCTTCCCTTACCTTGGCAATCTTCTCACTGAATAATTTTACCTGTTCGATTTCCATTTCCATACTTTCCGTCTTACTCATTTTACTTTTCTCCTTCCTTTTTAGATTCACCGTATAAAATTTCAAAATATTTTTGCATCGCTTCTTTTTCTTCTTCGGAATAATTGCCGTCCTGCACTTTCCCGAACATCAAAGAATAATACTTATCCAAAATCGTACCGTACTCTACGTATCCGTTCGTCATCGGATCAAGCACCAAATCGTTGCTGCCGTACGTTGGCGTACCAGTACCGATACCGCCGCCACCGCCACCTTCGCCGTCGTCGGGCGAGGTCTCCTCGTCGGAGGTTTCATAAAAATTCGGTCTCTCGAACCTAGGCAACGCGTAGCCGAACAGCTCTTTTAACTTCGTCATTGCGTATTCGCCCGTGCCCGTGTTTGCCGCGTGTTGTTCTAACCCACGGAACAATTCCGCGGAAATCCCTGAAAAGGTTGCGTCTAACTCTTTTTGCAGAGCCTGATATCCGATAATCTCCGCTACCTGCGAAAGAGGGGTAAACCCGTATAAATGTCCGCCCTCTTTATAGCCTTCCTGCGCTTCCCAAAAACGAGTCAACTGTTCGTACACCTTATCTTCACTCGGCATACCCGCGCGGGTGAGCGCGCTCGTAATATGGAATTCCATACCGCCAAGTAATTCGCCCGTCTCCTTCGCCATCTTCTCTTCATCAGGAGTTTCCGTAACCGTATCCGCATGAATAAAGCTCGCGCGGAACGCCGTTATCTCTTCCGAGAAGGAATCCCATTCATCCGCTTTCGTCCAATCGTAATAATTGAGTGCTTTTGCCAAACGCTTGACGCTATTCGATTCCAAGGCCCCCATCCACAGCGCATCCATCAGTTCCACCGCGGAGGAAGAATCGTCCGTTTGCTTGTAAATCTCGTCGATAGACTTTTCCAAAGCCACGTCTCTTTCTTCCATCGTCGTCGCAAGTTTCAACTCGTCAAGCAAACCTTGCAAAGAAGTCGCTACGTTCTCCTTATACGGAGACTGCATCGTGGAATTTTGCACGTACAAAATCAACTCTTCCATTGCCGCCGCCTGAATATCCGTTAATGCAAACGCCGTTGGAGGCGGAGGCGGAGGCGGAGTTTCTTCTTTCGGTTTGACCAAAAATCCCGAAACCAAAGCCCCTGCACCGATACAAGCGCATACGATATAAATCCAAAGCCGTTTCCATTTCAAGCGTTTCCCCGAAACGGCATCAACCGCCGCGTTTGCGTCCGCGCGTTGCAGGCGATAGATTGCAGCCTCTTCTTCCTTGTAAGCCAACATCGTTTGCACCTTTTCTTGCAATGCAAATTCTTCGTCCAAACGTCTGGCTATTTTTTTATCGGAACTACGGAGCAGGAAATATCCGCCTGCCCCTGCCAACAATGCGCCGCCCAAGCCAATTAGCAAAGATACTATCGGTTTAAGCTGCAAAATTTCAAAATTGGAAAGCAACAGCAACGCGCCCGCAAGCAACGCGCCGACCGCCAATCCCAGCAGCCCCGATTTTATCATGCATATCGCAAAGGCTTTTCTTTTAAACCTGACAAAATTTTTGCCCATAAAATCTTCCTCTTTTTTCCCTTTTTGTCGAAAAAAACAATAAGGCAGTATACTATCAATATAGCATTTTATCATTTTTTCTTAAAAAAGTCAATGCAAAAACCTAGTAAAATCGATTTTTTATATAACGATA
>JAZUCW010000191.1:0-1687 GCA_045639305.1 Candidatus Scatosoma sp. | reverse complement strand
GACGCGGCGCAGGCTCGCCCTGGCCGTACGGGTGTGGATAAGGTGCTTTGGGCAACGGATAAAGTGGAAGAAAACTGCTATCAGTACATACGCGAAACGGTCCAGCAAACTAACCCCGATTTGATTATCATCACGGGCGATATCGTTTACGGCGAATTTGACGACGCAGGTACGGCATTGACGGGTTTTATCGAATTTATGGAAGGCTTTGATATTCCTTGGGCACCCGTCTTTGGGAACCACGATAACGAAAGTACGAAAGGGGCAGATTGGCAATGCCAACAATTTGAGAACGCGAAAAACTGCCTTTTCGAACAGAAAGAACTGACGGGCAACGGCAATTATTCGGTTGGCATCGTGCAGGGCGGTAAGTTAAAACGCGTCTTTTATATGCTCGATTCGAACGGCTGCGGAGCGTTGAGTGCGGAGAGCCTTGAAAACGGACACTCGAAAACGGGGGTAGGGTTCGGAGAGGATCAAATCGATTGGTATACGGAAGAAATTACGCAGATTAAGGAGTTTTCCAAGGATACGAAAATCTCTTTTGCGTATCATATCCAACAAGCGGTGTTTGCAACCGCCTACGAACAGTACGGATTTATCAATTACGATACGAAAAATAATCCCATTAATATCGATTTGCTTGCGGATAAAGCAGCGTGGGATTTTGGGTATATCGGCAGAGATTTGAAGAGTGCTTGGGATACGACGTATAGCGTGTTCGAAGGGATGCAAGCGTTGGGTGTAGACTCCATTTTCGTCGGGCACGAGCATTGCAATAGCGCCAGCGTCGTATACGGCGGAATTCGCTTCCAATACGGGCAAAAATCTTCCACCTACGACAGAGCAAATTATTTCAACGAAAAGACGGGGGAAATCACGGGGTCGTATTCGAAACCTGCGGGCACGGTGCCGATGATCGGCGGTACGGTCATCCCTCTTTCGAAAACGGACGGAGCGATTAAAAATCCCTATATCTACCTTTGCGAAAACGCGGGTGGGGATATTGATTGGAACGATTGGATGTAAATAAGGGTAAACGCGTACCTGGTAGGGGCGAAACGGGCGGAAGATTCAAATTCCGCCCGTGATTTTTCAAAGAAAAATTAAAAAAATAGGCAAAAAGCGTTTACTTTTTAAAAAAGTGCGTGTATAATAAAGTAGCCAACAAAATATGGGGGTGCCCCGGATTCGATTGCCGGTGAGCGAGGAAATAAGCACGTCGCAGACGGAGTGCCTGCGTAAAAACATTCCACTAAATATAAATGCAGATAGAAATGCAAACTACGCTCTTGCAGCGTAACTTCGTTTATTAACGAAACGTCGCGCCCGATTTATCCGTCGGTTGGGGTCGCGGCGTCATCAAGACGGAACACTCTTTTTTCAATCGGAAGGTGTTGGGATAAGAGTATTCAGCCTTCTGCGTTTTTCAAAGCGTGTTTACCCGCGTTGAAAAGTTAAGAAATCATAGATAAACTAAGCGTGTAGAAAGTTTTTTGGCAGCCGAGTAAGACGTGAGTTCAACTCTCACCACCTCCACCAAAAACAACCTAAGTTGAACCGTCAACTTAGGTTGTTTATTCAAACCGAAGGTTTGGTATGTAATCGCCGTTAGGCGTATGTAATCATTGCGTAGCAATGTATGTAATTATCCATTTCGGCTTGATTACATGCAAAATTTGATCCC
>JAZUCW010000190.1:0-15562 GCA_045639305.1 Candidatus Scatosoma sp. | reverse complement strand
CCAAGGCACGCGTGCCTTGGGGGCGTTTTCTACGCCTTACTATTTCTCTCTCTTCGAATACCTGCACCCGCAAAAGTCCTGCCGATACAACCCGTATTCCTTGGACAAATCAATCGAACGATAATATCCCGCCTGCTTTTTAAAATCACTATACAGATACGCAACCTCGTACCTGCCCCCTTCTCTTGCCCCGATTTCGTTCAACCAGTCCGCGTTTTTGTGCGGGCTTAATGTCAACGTCGTCGCAAAATAATCATATCCCTTTTCCTTGGCGATTTTCGCCGTCTTTTCTAAACGCAAGGCGTAACAGCGATAACACCGCGCCCCTCTTTCAGGCTCGTTTTCTAGTCCCTTTGCCATTTTTGCAAACGCCTCTGCCTCGTGATCGCAATCGAGAAAGTCCGCCCAACCCGTCTCTTTTAAAAAACGAATTTGTTCCGCTTTGCGTTTTGCGTACTCCTCTTCGTCCTCGATGTTTGGATTATAGTATAAAACGGTTATCGAAAAACACTCTTTCAATCGCTCTAAACAGGCAGACGAGCAAGGCGCGCAACAGCTATGCAGAAGCAGCCGCGCCCCCTTTTCTATCCCCTTGATTTGCTCTTGCATTTTTTTATCGTAATTTTCCTTCATATTCCTATTATACCCTCTTTTTCCCTCCCTGTCAACCGCTATCGAAGACTTGACAAAAAAAGCGTTTTGCCGTATACTATTGCCATGAAACTACTTATCCCCGTTGCAGCGGGTCTCGAACAAATTACAAAACGCCAACTCTTTTCTTTGGGTTACGAACACGCGCCCGCCGATAACGGCAGGTTAGAACTTAGCGGCGATTGGCAGGACGTCGCCCGCCTTAACGTGGCTTTACGCAGCGGAGAACGGGTACTGATTTTGCTCTCCCGCTTTAAAGCAACGACTTTTGACGAGCTCTACGAGGGGATTTACAACGTCCCTTGGGAGAATTGGCTAACCCAAGACTCCCGTATCCTGATGGACGGAAAAAGCGTACAAAGCACGCTTGCCGCCATCAAAGCCTCGGGCGGCGTCGCTAAAAAAGCGATTATTTGCCGTTTGGCAGACAAAATAAAATCGGGCAGAAAGACGTTTGCGGAAACGGGCGCACGCTCGATTATCGGCGTATCGATTTTCAAGGACGAAGTTTCTATCACCCTCGACACCTCGGGCGACGGCTTGCACAAACGCGGCTACCGTGCCTTGGCGTACAGCGCGCCTTTAAAAGAAACGCTGGCGGCAGGTCTTGTTGATTCTACCTTTTACAACCCCGACCGCGACGAGGCAAAACCGTTTGCCGACCCGTTCTGCGGCAGCGGCACCCTGCCTATCGAAGCCGCGATGAAAGCTTTGCATATCCCGCCTGGATTGCAGCGCGATTTTGATTTTGCCGCTTGGGATTGCGCGCCAAAAACGGCGCTTGCCTTGGCAAAAGAAGAAGGGCGGGCAGGGATAAAACAAACCGCTGACCTGCAAATTTTTGCTTCGGATATAAACCCCGAAGCCGTTTCGATTGCAAAATACCACGCAAAACGTGCGGGTGTGGAAAAATATATCCGTTTTTCCGTCGGCGACGCCACCAAGTTTACAAGCCGAGAAAAGCACGGCGTTTTGCTTTCCAATCCCCCCTACGGCGAACGGCTTGGCACGGAAAAAGAAGTACAAGCCTTGATGAGAAATTTTGGCAGCGCCTTTAAAAACCTTCCCGACTGGAACGCCTATATCTTGACTGCCTTGCCCGATTTCGAGCGGCATTTCGGCAAGCGCGCGGACAAGAAGAAAAAACTGTTCAACGCAAACCTGGTATGCGGATTTTACTCGTATTTTGGTAAACCGCCAAAGTCGGACGACAAACAATAACACGAAAATAGGAGAGATTATGCGTTTTTACCGCACGAAAGCAGCTTTCGCCAAAATTTTGAGCGATTTCAAAAAAATCCGTAATTCCATCACGGTCGGCGTACATATTTTATCGATTACCTACCTAATCTACGCCATTGCTTTGAAAACGGGATTTTTTCCCGTTAATATCGCCCTGCTTGCGCTCACGTCCGCGTACTTTGTTTTCTTCGTGATTATGGAGCTTCGCGCGGCGACCAAAACCTTGAAAAAACGGGTTAAAAATTTTTATACTTGGTGTAAACGACTGATTCGATTGCCCGTTTTGGGTATCGCTGTATACGGTTTGGCACTGAGTAAAACGAGTTTTGACCCCCTTTCGTTTTTAATGACGCTACTAATGATTATCGGCTGGATTTTAGATATTTTGCTGTATTTCATTATCCGTTTCGTAGAAATTGAAAAAGAATATCTTTTAGACAGCCTGCACGCAGATACGCATACCGACCTTCTTTGGGTGGAAAAAATCCCCTTCATTGGCGATAGAATTTATTCCGCTTTCGACGCAATCCCCTTAAGCGATAACGCCGAAGAACATTACAAGCGGTTAGAACCGTTCGTCGCTGAAATCAAGGCGAAAGACGAACTGAAAAAACTCGACAGAGCGCGCACCATAAAACGGCTGAAAGAGGACGCAAAAGCGGAGAAAAAAGCGCAGCGCGCCGCAAAAAAAGCCGCCAAAAAGATTGCTAAACGCGACCCTGCCCTCGACGAAACCGCTGAAGAAGTATAAAAAAAGCCTACCCACAAGGGTAGGTTTTTTCCTTTATAAACTTTCCAACAATCCGTTTAATCCGCGTTCGATATCCTCTTTTGCCGCGTGAAAATCCCGCGTGTACCAAGGGTCGGCAACGTCGCCCGTCTCCCCTGCAAAGGACAAGAGTTTTTGGCATTTTTCGCCGTTTTTCTCTCCCACGATCCGTTTCGCCCGCCGTACGTTCGAATCGTCCATACAAAGCAGAAAATCGTAATATTCACCGTCTTTTGCCGTCAACAATCTTGCTCGTTTCCCCTCGCAGGAAATCCCAAGCGAAGAAAGCAGCGATTTCACGGGCGGATAAACGGGATTGCCTATCCCACGGTAAATTTCCTCGTCGGATACCGCGCAGGAGTCAATTTGAAATTCGTTTTCTCTCCCCGCCCTTTTCACCATATCTTTAAAAAGAAACTCTGCCATCGGCGAACGGCAAATATTGCCGTGGCAAACAAAAAGGATTTTATGCGTTTTCATTTTTCTTTTCCTCTTTTGCCGAAGCACAGCTCTTTGCATGCGGACAGCCGTCGCAACCGCAGCCGCAACCGCTGCTTCTGCCCGTTACTTTCTTCCAAATCCCAATTCCGACGATTGCAAGAACCGCCGCCGAAACCGCCGCAATAATGATAATGTCAATAGGTCCCATGTTGCACTCCTTTCCCCGATTCGCTAAATACCTGCCCCCGTGCTTTTCGTTGAGGCAGGTATTTATGCAAAAAAACGAGGTATTTGTGTAAACTGATTATTTATGCAGCAAACGGGCTTTCGCCTCTTTTGCTTTCATTTTTTTATTGTAGATAAAAATCCCCAAACCAATAAGCAACGCTGCAGGGAGCCAAATAGAAAGCGTCCAAGGGAACTGCCCTACCGTATAGACCGCAGACGCCGCGATATACGAAGCCACAACCCAAAAGAGCAACGTCCATTTGAAAGTACCTTCTTTGAGTTCCCCTTTCGCCGCCGCCACCGCCGCAAAACAAGGAATCGTCGTCATATTAAATACGATAAAGGCAAGCAGCGCAGGCACGGTAATTCCCGTCGCCGTAATCATGGAGACAACCTCCGCGTCGCCGCCTTCCGAGGCAACCACGACGCCCCCCAAACAAGCCGCCAACGCACCGAAGGTGGCGATAACGTTTTCTTTGGCGATTAAACCGGTAACCGCCGCCACGGCAAACACCCAACCCGCAGAGGTAAGCTGCGAACCAAAACCAAGCGGCGTGAAGAGAAACTGCATGAACATACCAAGCGAGCCTAAAATACTCTCGTCCATTCTCGCGTTCATAAACACGATATTTTCTTCAGCAAGAACCTGCCCCGTCGGCAAATCACTAAGCAACACGAACGATCCGTCGGGATAAACGTAATATTCGTCCATCAAGAACTCCCAATTCCACGAGAAATTCGATAAGAACCAAATCACGACGCAGGACACGAGAATAATCGTAAACGCTTTTTTGATATAATGCTTTAACTTATCCCAAAGATGCAGCATCAAATTTTTAAAACGAGGGAAATGATAGGTGGGCAACTCCATAATAAAGGGAGGGGTTTCCCCGCGCATCGTGGTCGTACGCATCACCAACAGCGCAATCACCGCCGTCAAAATCCCGATAAGGTACATCGAATAGGTAATGATATCCGCATTTCCCTTGCCGCTTTGCATCACGATTGCGCCTGCAATCGCCGTCAAAATGGGCAACTTTGCCCCACAGGAGAAGAAGGGAATTACCCGCAAGGTCGCCGTGCGTTCCTTTTCGTCCGCCAGCGTTCGCGTATTCATCATTGCAGGAATCGAACAGCCAAATCCCATAATCATCGGCATAAACGCTCTGCCAGAAACCCCGAAACGGCGCAAAATTCTATCCAAAATAAAGGCTACGCGCGCCATATACCCGCTGTCTTCCAAAATCGAGAAGAACAAAAACAATACCATGATTTGCGGCACGAACGAAAGCACGGAGGAAATTCCGCCCCAGATCCCATCGCACAAAAGCGCCTGTATCGCAGGGCTTGCGCCAACGCCTTCCAAGCCCAATCCCAACCACTCGCCAACAGACGAGGTCAGTAAATCCATTGCATAGAATAAAATCGTCCCAGGCGTATTGATACCCTCTGCGGAAAACAAGATACAACCGAAGGTCGTTTCACTCATTTTCGCGCACCAATCCCCAAGCGGGGGAATGATACTGCCAAGATACAAAAAGTTTTCCGAAAAGGTCAAATGGAAAATCCCAAACAAAATCAAGAAGAAAATAGGGATCGCCGCAAAGCGGTTGGTCAAAACTCTGTCTGCCTTATCCGAGCTAGTCAACCCTTGATTGTGCTTTTTCGAACGCTTTAAGGCAATCGAGTAATTTTCCGTTATGTACTTGTATCTCGCATCCGCAATCGCCGCCTCGGTATCTAACCCAAACTGCGAATCCAACGAATAGTTTATCTTTACGAACTCGTCCACGGCAATCGCCTCGCGCGGGTGCATTTGCACTTCCAATTCGTCCTTTTCCACCAGCTTTATGGCGTGGAAGAGCGGAGAATCGACGTCTTTTAAACGCAACGCATTTTCCGCGTTGGCAATCGCTTTGCCAATGCCGCCTCGGCGTAAAACGGAGGTCGCCTCCCGCTTTTTTGCCGTCGCTTCCAAGACCAATTCCATCAACTCTTCCGTCCCCCAATCGCGGAGCGCGGAAATCTTAACCACGGGCAAGCCGATATTTTCCCGCAATTTTTCTACGTCAATCGAATCGCCGTTCTTTTCTAAAACGTCCGTCATATTCAACGCCACGACAAGGGGAATATCCACTTCCATAAGCTGCGTCGTCAAATATAAATTTCTCTCTAAGTTGGTAACGTCCACGATATTGATAATACAATCGGGCTTTCCGTCCAAAAGATAATTTCTCGTAACGACCTCTTCGGGCGTGTAGGGAGAAAGAGAATAAATCCCGGGCAAATCCACGATTTCCGCCCCTGCTTTCCCTTTTTTATAAACCCCCACTTTTTTATCTACGGTAACCCCAGGCCAATTCCCCACGTGCGCCGTACTGCCCGTAAGCGCGTTAAACAGCGTCGTCTTTCCCGAATTCGGGTTCCCCGCAAGTGCGATTTTTAGCATACTATTCTCCTTCTTTAAACAAACTCTACCTCTACGCAAGCTGCCTCGACTTTTCGCAAGGTAAGCTCGTATCCGCGCACCGTAATTTCAATCGGGTCGCCCAAAGGCGCTTTTTTCCGCATCTGCACCAGCGCGCCGGGCGTTATCCCCATATCAAACAAGCGGCGGCGAATCGCCCCCTCCCCGTTGACCTTGACAACCTTTCCACGCTCGCCGTTTTTTAATTCGGACAACAATCTGACCATATTTACCTCTATATCTCAATTTCTTAACCAAGGTTAAGTTTTACCGCAAAAGAAAAAGCGGATTCTTGACCGTTTTACGCTTGTAGTATATCATTATTTTATGCAACTGTCAAGTAAAATAAACCACGGTTAAGATTTTTTTGGGATTTTTTTGAAATTTCGCATAGAATGAAAAGCCCCGAAAGTTTAAAAAACTTTCGGGGCTTGTGATTTTTATTTGCTGATTTTCGTTTTCATCATCAAAAAGGTTTCTTCGGAAATTAGGTGCTCTAATCGGCAAGCGTCCTCTTCCGCCGCCACGGGCGACACGCCGTTTTGCACCAAGAAATCGCGGATAATGCAATGCTTTTCAAAGACGGCTTCGGCGTAGGCTTTGCCCTGCGCGGTGAGATAGAGATGTTTCCCGTCCTCGTAGACGTATTCTTTTTCACAAAGGAGCTTTATCGCTTTGTTGACGGCGGCTTGCGAAACCTGCATACGCTTGGCAACGTCCACGCGGTGCACGACCGCTTGATGACGGCTGATGGTTAAAATGCTCTCCAAATAATCCTCTGCCGATTGATTGTATTTTGCGTAAGTGTTCATAATAACTCCTGAAAATTATCGTTTGGGGTTAGAAGAGAGAAAGACAAGTCTCTTGTCGGCTACACTGTTCCTTGGAGAGACACGCAGGTCGCGAAGCGCGCGGCTACACCGTTTGGTTTTAGAAACAAGCAGGTCAAGGCGTTGCAAATACTTGGCTACACTGTTCCTTGGAGAGACAAGCAGTTCAAGGCGTAGTGAGTACTTGGCTACACCGTTTGGTTTTAGAACCGAGAAAGACAAGGCGTTGCGAGCGCGCATACCGAGTAGTATGTAAGCGAGCAACAACGCAGTATTTCGACGGTTATAAAATCAAACAAGCGTCGCCGAAGCTGAAGAAACGGTAATTATTTCCCACCGCATATTCGTATACGTTTAAAATTTCTTCCCTGCCCGTCAGACACGCTACGAGCATAATCAGGGTGCTTTCGGGGAGGTGGAAGTTTGTCACCAAAGCGTCCACGCATTTCATTTTATAGGGCGGATATAAAAAGATCTCCGTATTGCCGCTGCATGCACGGACGAGTCCGTTTTCGTTTGCAACGCTTTCCAAGGTACGTACCGAGGTCGTCCCAACCGCAATAACCCGTCTGCCTTCCCGCTTTGCCGCGTTGATAATCTCCGCCGCCTCTTCGCCGATTTCGTAGTATTCCGAGTGCATTTTATGGTCGGTAATAATCTCCTCACTGACGGGACGGAAGGTTCCCAATCCCACGTGCAGTAATACCTCGGCGATTTGCACCCCTTTTTCTTTTAAACGGGCAAGTAACCCGTCGGTAAAATGCAGCCCCGCCGTCGGTGCCGCCGCCGAGCCGTCCGTTTTGCTGTACACGGTGTTATAGCGTTTTTGGTCTTCTAATTTTTCTTTAATATACGGAGGCAAGGGCATAGTGCCGACTTTGGAAAGTACGTCTTCAAACGCGCCCTCGTAGGAAAATTCGACGATTCGCTCCCCCGTTTGCGTAATATCCTTTACCACAAAGGAAAGGTTGTCGCCCACCGTCATTTCTACGCCGATTTTGCCTTTTTTCCCAGGACGCATCAGCACTTCCCAGGTATTGAGGTCAAAGCGTTTTAACAACAGCACTTCCACCACGCCGCCGTTTTTCGTCAAGGCGTACATACGCGCAGGGATAACCTTCGTATTGTTGACGACGAGTACGTCCCCCGCCTGCAAATATTCCTCAATCGAGCGGAAAATTTTATCTTCGATGGTCTTTGTGCTTCTATCGTACACCAAAAGCCTAGAAGAATCCCTTGGTTCTGCAGGAGTCTGCGCGATCCGCTCCTCGGGCAAATCGTAATAGAAATCACTTTTTTTATATTGCACTTTTTCCGTCATAATTTTTTTTAGTCCTCTTCAAACAAGGACATTTGCCGACGGGCTTTCAACCCCGGCTGTATCCCCATGTGCGCATAACCGTCTTTTAGACAAATTCTGCCTCGCGGCGTACGCGCGATAAACCCAAGTTGTAAAAGATAGGGTTCGTATACGTCCTCGATGGTGTTCGCATCCTCGTTTATCGTCGCCGCCAAGGTTTCCAATCCCGTAGGCCCGCCGCCGAATTTTTCTATCAGCGCGCGAAGCAGACTTCTGTCCGTTTCATCCAAGCCCAGCTCGTCGATTTCCAAACGGGAAAGGGCAAATCTTGCGTCCTCACGGGTGATTTCCGCGTTGCCTTTCACCAAGGAAAAATCCCGAACACGTTTTAATAAGCGGTTTGCAATACGGGGCGTACCGCGGCTACGCCTTGCAATTTCCGCCGCCGCGTCCTCGGCAATGGCGATATTTAATGCCCGCGCCGAACGGGAAACAATTTCTTGCAGCTCGGCAGGGGTATACATTTCCAAGCGATTGATAATTCCAAATCTGTCCCGCAAGGGCGCGGCAAGCATCCCCACGCGGGTCGTCGCGCCGATCAAGGTAAATTTTTTCAACGCAAAACGGATATTCCGCGCGGACGGGCCTTTGCCGACGATGATGTCCAGCGCGTAATCTTCCATGGCGGAATATAAAATTTCTTCCACGCTGCGGTTCAAACGGTGGATTTCGTCGATAAACAAAACGTCCCCGTCGTTGAGGTTGGTCAAAATCGCCGCCAAATCCCCCGAACGCTCGATGGCAGGACCGCTGGTCAGTTTAATCGACACCCCCATTTCGTTGGCGATGATATGGGAAAGAGTGGTTTTCCCCAGCCCCGGAGGCCCGTACAAAAGCACGTGATCAAGGGCTTCGCCGCGGGCTTTCGCCGCCGCAATGTACACGCCGAGGTTTTCCTTTACCTTTTGCTGTCCAACGTAGTCGCCCATAACTTTCGGGCGCAGAACGTTTTCCTCTGCGTCGTATTCCGTTTTCGTGCTGACGAGTAAATTTTCCTCGCCGTATTCTTCATCAAACATAGTTTTTCTCCGTCAGATTGGTTATACGCCGCCTTGTAAAGCTTTCATAATCATTTCTTCCACGGTCTTTGCGCCCAAATCGTGCGCTTTTTTGACCGCCTGTACGCTTTCCGTGCGGGTGAAACCCAAGCCCATGAGCGCCGACACCGCCTCTTCGTCGAGCGCGGAAATCTTTGTCTGCGTCGTTTCCGCCGCAGGGGTCAATTCGTCCCCGCTCGCGCCCAAAACCTCTACCGCCGAAATTTTTCCGTGCAGTTCGAGAATAATTTTTTCCGCCGTCTTTTTACCCAAACCTTTTACGGCGCTGAGTCGTTTGACGTCCGCCGTTGCAATCGCCATCGCAAAATCGTCCGCAGAGAGCGAGGCAAGAATAGAAATCCCCATTTTGGGTCCTACCCCCGATACGGTGATCAGCTTTAAGAAGAGCTCCTTTTCTTTCGGCGAAGCAAACCCAAACAGCGTTACGCCGTCCTCTTTCACCTGCAAATAGGTGTACAGCTCGGCAACCGCGCCAACGGTCAGGCGTTGAAACGCCCCGCCCGAACAATACGCCTCGTAACCCACGCCGTTGACGTCCAAAATCGCCGTTTCGGGCGTTATCGTCAATACTTTTCCTCTCAAATACGAAATCATAGTTTCTCTCACTTTTTGTTTTTAGTATTCAACGAGGCTCTGCCGACCCCCGTAATCCCCGTAATGCCCGTGGCGTTTTGCAGGGAAGTAATTTTCTCTGCCGAGGAAACGAAAGACGAGGATTTCTTTTTGCCTTTCGTCCCTTTCGCGCCCGACGCCATCAATTCTTGATACGCCGACCCCGGGGCAGTAACGGTATTGTTGCCTTTCGTTCTCGTCATGTTGCCGACGGCAAACAGCTGACCAAAGCGACTGGAAAATCCGTGGCAAAGCGCAATCGCCAACGCGTCTGCCGCGTCGTCGGGTTTGGGCACGGCGTTTAGGCGGAGCATCGAAGTTACTACCGATTGGATTTGACGCTTGTCCGCTTTCCCGTAGCCCGTCAACGCCTGCTTGATTTGCATAGGCGTATATTCGTAAAGCCTCCCACATTCCTTCACGCAGGTCAACATCGCTACGCCGCGGGCGTGCGCCACGGCGATACCCGTTGTGATGTTTTTGGAAAAGAACAGCTCTTCCATCGCGATTTCGTCGGGCTGAAATTTGTCTAAAATTTTCTTAATCCCCTCTTCGAGCATCGCAAGCCGCACGGGCAGCGATTCCTCTTTCGGGGTTACGACCACACCGTAATCGAGCGCGGAAAAAACGCCGCGTGCGTCCTTTTCAATTACGCCGTATCCAAGGGTTGCAAGCCCTGGGTCAATCCCTACGATAATCATACCCGTCCGCCTTTTTTCTCTTTCTTTCTATTTTACCTTAAAATAGAAGTTTTGTCAAGCCCTAAAAACGCTTAACCATGGTTTCGTTTTTTTGCGAAAAAATTTTTTTTGAAAAAACGCAAAAAAAGTGGCACTCCTCTCTTGACAAAGAAAAAAGACGTGGTATACTCTTTACGCAACGGGCAGGCGTTCCCTTTCGTCTTCCCCGACCCGATACTTTTACACGCGCTCTTGAAGAATTTTTAGCCTGGGAGAATTTGGATATGAAAGTGAAGTTGTATAAAGTATTGCATTTTTTACGTCTCGACGCAATCATCTTGAAATTGCTCGGGATTCTTGCGACGGAATTGAGCAAGTGGCATACGGCGTTCGATAAGTTTTGCCGTTGCTTCCTCGACTGTTGTGAGGTCGCAACCGATTGTCTTTCGGGAAATTGCGAATAACGCCTTTCGGGTAAACTCTCGACCGAAAGGAAAAAGACCCTGTTAACAAGGGTCTTTTCTTTATTCTTTTTCGAATACCGACTTTTGAAAAAGGTATTCGCTGAATATATCGTCGAACGCGGTGTATTTAAAGACTTTCTTCACCCTTTCGACCTGCCATTGTTTCACGTTGTCCGTATGCGGATAGGGAAGCCAAAACAAGCGTTTGGAAAAGTGCCGCACAACGGTGTGCTTATGCAGATATTTTTGATCGTTAAAGCGCTGAGGCAGCATTTTCTTTTTCGTCGTCGAGCGGAAAATTGCAGACTGATCGGCAAAAGGCAATTTCTTTTTGCGAAGCAGCTCCCGCGCTTTTTCAAACAAGTTCGTTCTTTTACAAGCTTGCATATTAAAAAGCAAAACACCCGCGTTGATATAGTTAGGGTGGACGAGATATTTTCCGTAATGGTCGCGCGCCGCCGCGTATTCGTATTCCTCAATTTCGATATCATACAAGAGGGCAGGGTCGCGTTGAAACAGAATATCCGCATCCAAATAAAGGAGTTTATTAGGCATATCGACAAGGTCGGCAAGCAGGCGTAGGAGGGTGTATGGCGAACAATAACACCCCTCGTTGGCGTTGCCCTTTAAATGGGTTTCGTATAAATCCGTAACGTCGCAGTGCAGAACTTTGCTGTCGGGATTAAATTTTTGCAGCGCCCTTTCGATATGCGCCGCCTGCTCTTTTTCTATTGCCGTATATTGCGGGTTTAAATAGGTCAAATCCATCGTAAAAAGATAAACGCGCAAAGGTCGGGGCTCGGACAAACGCATCACCAAAGAAAGCGTCGAAGTCAATACGCCGTCAAAAACCTTTTTATTGCCGCAATATAAAACGTTCATTTTCTTCTCCTTGCTTTTTTTGATAGCGGATATATTCGCAGACGCTTAATCGGCTTCGCTCCTGCATTTTTGCATAGATTTCGTCGCGCAGTTTTCGCGTTCGTTCCTTTATCGGCAGCGTTATATCAGGATAAAACGGACCGTCTACGTAGGTTACGGCACGGGGCGTTTTCCAAAATTTTCTGACTTGGTAGGTGGTTGTACTGCAAAAACAAGGTGCGTTTACGTCAACGGGATAGCGAAAGGAAGCCGAAGAGAATTTGCGTATCCACGTGCAGTACGGCCAAATGTGGGCTTCGGGATAGATAAACACGGCGTTGCCTTGATAAAAACGGGCATGCACCGCCGCCTTAAAATTGCGGGTGGCGCGCAGGGTATCAGGCAAAGGCAGGGCACCCATGTACGGAGTTATTCTGCCAAGGACGGGCATAGACACGTTGTTTGCATGCACGATTACGTAGGAAGATTTCGGAAAAGAAACAAAGGACGGAATAAAGGCGTCCGCCGTTTGTTGGGTATGGTTTCCGTACACAAAATAGCCCTGCTTTTTGTTTTGTATCCCCTTTAAGACTCTTTTGTTTTTCAATCGCCAACCCAAGCGGATACGGCAATAGAGAAAACCGACGGGGTGGGCGATTAGGCGGTAGAATAAGAGGCGTTTTATTCGCCACAAAAAGCCCTTTGGCAGGTATTGCCAATTCTCGTCGATACGCCTCGGCGTGATGACGGCAGAGGAAAACTCGTCCTTTTCTTCCTGCTCGTAATATACCGTTTTGATAGGTAAGCGATTTTTTTTCATACCCTTTCATTATACTACGGCGGAAAATTGCCGTCAAACAAAAAGAAATACAGCCCGCCGCAAGGCAGGCTGTATTTTTGTCGATTTTCGTCGAGTTTTCTTTCTTTTTGTCCTTTTCGTTTTTCAGGCGCAAAGCTCCTTTATAAAACGTACTTCTTGAGGTTCCGATCCCCCGTTAAACGCTGCAAATGCTCGTCGACGTATTTGCGGTCGATATTGAGCGTAACCAAGGGATAATCGCCGCCCGCGTTAAAGGAAATGTCTTCCAAAAGGTATTCCATCACCGTATGCAAACGTCTTGCACCGATGTCCTCGGAAGTGAGGTTCAGCTCCACCGAAACTTCGGCAATCCGTTCGATTGCGCCGCGGTCGAATTGCAAATTGATGTTATCCACGCCCAAAAGCATTCCGTATTGGAAGGTGAGCGAGTTTTCCGTTTCGGTCAAGATACGGATAAAGTCCTCTTTCGTTAAGCTATGCAGTTCAACGGAGACGGGGAAACGGCCTTGCAGTTCGGGAATCAAATCTTCGATTGCCGCCACGTGGAAAGCACCCGCCGCGATAAAGAGAATGAAATCCGTCTTAATAGGGCCGTATTTGGTAACTACGGTCGAGCCTTCGACGATGGGCAGAATATCCCGCTGTACCCCCTCTCTCGAAACGTCCGCGCCGTTACGGTTGCCTTTGCCTGCAATCTTGTCGATTTCGTCGATAAAGACGATACCGTCGTTTTCTGCACGGTAAATCGCTTCCGCCTTAATGGCGTCGTCATCCACGAGTTTTGCCGATTCTTCTTCTAACGCAATTTGGAAGGCTTCCTTTACGGCAAAACGGCGTTTTTTCTTCTTATTCGGGAACATATCTCCAAAGATGCTGCCGATAGAAATTGCCGCGCCGCCGGGCACCAACTCCATCGGTTGGGGATTGTCGAGAACTTCCATTTCGATTTGGAAATTATCGTACGCGCCCTTGCGTAACCCATCGAGAAGCTGCGCCTCGAATACGTCCTTGGCAAGATCGCCCTTTTCTTCCTTTTTCGCCTCGGCAAGTGCGCGGACGATGCGTTTTTCCGCAAGCGCCGTCGCTTTCGACTTGACCTCTTCTTCCTTTTCCGCCTTTACGAGGCGATACGCACATTCGGCAAGGTCGCGGATCATGCCTTCCACGTCCTTACCCACGTATCCGACCTCGGTGTATTTCGTCGCCTCAACCTTAACGAACGGGGCTTTGACGAGCTTGGCAAGACGTCTTGCGATTTCCGTTTTACCAACCCCCGTCGGGCCTTTCATAATGATATTCTTCGGCGTGATTTCCTCGCGGATTTCCACGGGGAGCTGCGCGCGGCGGTAACGATTGCGAAGGGCGATTGCCACCGCCTTTTTCGCCTCGTCCTGCCCGATAATATATTTGTCGAGTTTGTGTACGATCTGTTTAGGAGACAAATCCATTTAGTTTTCCTCCTTTTTCGCTTTCGACGGCTTTTTCACCGATTTTACAGGGGGCAGGGTTGCGTTGAGTTCTTCCCCAACCGTTTCCAAACGAATGTTATCGTTGGTAAATACGCAAATTTCCGAAGCGATTTTCAATGCTTTTTTCGCAATCGTCGCCGCATCGTAATCGGTTTCCTGATACAGCGCACGCGCCGCCGCCAACGCGTAATTTCCGCCGCTGCCGATCGCGCAAACGCCCTCGTCCGGTTCGATCACTTCGCCCGTACCCGACAAAATAAGCAGGGTGTTTTCGTCTGCGGTTATCATCATCGCGTCTAATTTTCTGCCAATTTTATCGCTGCGCCAAAGCTCGGCAAGCTCCACCGCAGAGCGCATTAAATTGCCGCCGAATTTGTTTAACATTCCCTCAAAGCGTTCGGTGAGCGCAAAGGCGTCGGTAACCGAGCCTGCAAAGCCCAAAATGACTTTGCCGCCGAAAATGCGGCGAACCTTGACCGCCGTGTTTTTAAAAATGACCGATTCGCCCATCGTAACCTGACCGTCGCCGGCAATTGCCGTAACGCCGTCCTTTTTTACGGCGCAAATCGTCGTTCCTCTAAATTCCATAGCATTATCTCCTGTTTTCGAGTTGTTCTTGTATCCGTTCTATCGCGCGCTTAGAAAGGGCGTGATAGCGTTCCTTCTTGTCCTTTATCCGCATAGGCAACGGGGATAAAATCCCGTAGTTTGCGTTCATCGGCTGAAAGTCCTTGACGGGGGTGGAAATATGTTTTTCGAGCGCCCCGCAAACCGTCTGTTCGTCAAAGACGTGGGCGGGTCTGCCTAAAATTTCGTCGGCGATATGGATTGCCGCCAAAAGCCCGCTCGCCGCGCTTTCTACGTAGCCTTCTACGCCCGTAATCTGCCCCGCAAAAAAAATCCTACGGTTATTCTTAAACGAAAAATCAGAATTTAAAACGTCGGGCGAGTGAATATACGTATTTCTGTGCATAACCCCGTAGCGTAAGTATTCGGCGCTGTGCAAAGCGGGAATCATGGAAAACACCCGTTTTTGTTCGGGGAATTTTAAATTCGTCTGAAACCCTACGAGGTTATACGTCGTACCCGCCTCGTTTTCTTTTCGAAGCTGCAACACGGCGTAGGGACGTTTCCCGTCCTCGTCGGCAAGCCCGACGGGCTTTAACGTACCAAAACGCAGAGTATCTCTGCCGCGGGAAGCCATAACCTCAATCGGCATACAGCCCTCGAAGATCTCCCCTTTTTCAAACTCGTGCAAATGCGCACGCTCGGCGAAGAGCAGCTCGTCCACAAAAGCGTAGTATTCCTCTTTCGACATCGGGCAATTGATATAATCGCCCGTACCTTTACCATAGCGGTCGCCCGTGAATGCGCAACTCATGTCCACGCTATCCGCAGAAATAATCGGCGCGGACGCATCGTAGAAATGCAACCCACCGCCAAACAAGCGAGCAATATCCTCGCTAAGCGCATCCGAAGTCAACGGACCCGTGGCAATAATTACATACCTACCCCCGTCCACTTCGGTATCGGGTACTTTGGTCACTTCGTCGGAAATAAGGGTTAAGTTGGGACAAGTCTTCAATTTCTCCGTGATATACGCGGAAAAT
>JAZUCW010000189.1:0-4457 GCA_045639305.1 Candidatus Scatosoma sp. | reverse complement strand
ATTTTCATCAATGGTATGGATAAGGAAAACGCAGATTATCTCGGCACTGTACAAGCTCTTAAAGCAAAATACGCAGGCAAACTTGCTCCTATCCAAATTCCCATCATGGAAAACGGCAAAATGCAAGGTTGTATCAACGCGTTACAGGAACGCGCTTATCTCTTCAAAGACGGTGGCCCGCAGGAAATTCCCATTCCTGAAAATATGCAAGACCAAGTAGAAGAAATGAAAGCGCAACTCATGGAAACAGCGGCTGAAAACGACGAATTCTTATTGGATAAATATTTTGAGTCGGGCGAGCTTTCCAAAGAAGAAACCATTCGCGGTATCCGTTTGGGTATTGCATCCGTCAATACCATTCCCGTTATGGCGGGCTCTGCGCTCACCAACCGCGGCGTTATTAACCTTTTGAACGAAATCGTTACCTATATGCCGCAGGCGCGCGAACGCCTTAACACGATGGTGGAAGACCTCGAAAATCCCGGCAAAGTATATTCTATCCACACCGAAGAAAACGCTCCGTTTGCAGCGCAGGTATTCAAGACGGTTATCGACCCGTTCTCGGGCAAGTTGAGTTATTTAAAGAGCTTCCGCGGCGTTTTAAAGAGCGGTTCGACGGTTTGGAACCCCAACACCGAAACGGAAGAACGCATCGGGCAAATTTACGCACTTCGCGGCAAGAAAATGGAAGCCGTAGACGAATTGGCGGCGGGCGATATCGGCGCAGTCAATAAACTCAACGACACCAATACGGGCGACACCCTTTGCGACCCCAATGCAAAAGTAAAATTCTCCCCTATCTTTTTCCCGAAACCCACTCTGTTTATGTCGGTTGCCGCAGAAAAGAAAGGCGAAGAAGACAAAGTCTTTGCAGGGCTGGCAAAATTGAAAGAAGAGGATTATACCTTCTCGATTGAAAAGAACGCGGAAACGGGCGAAATGGTTATCGGCGGGCAAGGCGACGTACAGCTCGAATTGCTGGCTAAGAAAGTAAAAACGCGCTACGGCGTGGATATGAAACTTTCCGAACCGAAGATTGCTTATCGAGAAACGATTCGCGGCAAAGCGGAAGCGGAAGGCAAACACAAGAAACAATCGGGCGGACACGGTCAATACGGCCACGTTAAAATCCGTTTCTCCCCCGCAGAAGAAGAATTCGTCTTTGAAGAAGAAGTCGTTGGCGGCGCAGTTCCCAAGAACTACTTCCCCGCAGTGGAAAAAGGCTTGCGTGAAAGCATGGAACACGGTCCCTTGGCAGGCTATCCCGTTACGGGCTTGAAAGCCGTGCTTTACGACGGCAGCTATCACGACGTAGACTCGAACGAACTTTCCTTCAAGATGGCGGCTTCCATTGCCTTTAAAGAAGGCTTGAAGAACGCAAAACCCGTCCTTTTAGAACCCGTTTACAGCTTGAAGATTGCTATTCCCGCCGATTACCTCGGCGACGTCATGGGCGATATCAACAAACGCCGCGGTCGGATTATGGGCACGGATACCGAGGGCGAACGCTCGATTATCACGGCGGAAGTTCCCCTTGCAGAAATTAAAACCTACACGATGGAATTACGCTCGCTCACCCGTGGCAGCGGCAAATTCGTATCCGAATTCCTCGGCTATGAAGACGTTCCTCCTATGCTTGTTGACAAAATCGTTGCCGAGGCTTCAAAAAACTAACCTCCTATATTAACTCGGCAAAAGAAACTCCTCGGATCCCCCTCCAAGGAGTTTCTTTTTTTCTCTTTCCCCTTTACTTTTTTTAAAATTCGTGCTATACTGTATCTATGAACTACGATTACGCAACCCTTTACAATAAACACGCGGCGTTTTTTAAGACGCATGAGAAACGTGAACGCACGCTTCTTATTTGCAACGCCGTGTTTACCTATCTTTTCCTCTTTGCCTACGCAGGACTTTGGGTATACGCGTTTATGAAAGACGGGCTTTTGGTGACGGATTATTTAACTTTCTTCTTCGTTCCCGTTACCACCCTTCTCACCGTCAGCGTTTTGCGCCTTGCCATCGATAGACCCCGCCCGTACAGTCAAAACGGCGCAAATATCGACCCGATTTTAAAAGGAAAACGCGAACAGGGCAACTCCTTCCCCAGTCGGCATATCGCCAGCGCAACGGCAATCTCCTTCGTCTTTTTGCCCTATCTGCCTATCGTCGGCGGAATATTGCTCGGTTGCACTTTATTGCTTTGCTATACCCGTTTCGCCATCGGCGTGCATTACCCCTCCGACCTCCTTGCAGGGCTTGGCGTGGGCGCTTTCTTCGGGGCTTTCGTGTTTTTCCTTTAAATCTATTTGTGAACTTTTGTGAAAATGTGAAAAATTAACATTTTTTGCTTGAACGATAGCAAAAATAGGAAGAGAAAAAAATTTTTAAAATTTTCTTTACTTTTTTTGTTTTGCGTGATAAAATAGATTTGTAAATCGGTTGGGGACAACCGAATAGAAACAAGCTCATCATTTTCCCCCTTATCATATAGGTGACCGCCTCGAAACCGTAAGGTTTCGGGGCGGTTATCTTTTTTCGCAGCGCACTCTCGTAAAAAAATACACCTCAAAGGGCGTCTTGCCTTCGGGGTGTATTTTCTTGAAATTTTTTTAACGGACGCTGTTACCCATCTCGTAAGCGATTTGCATAAGTTCGGGACGGTTTAGTACGTCCCCCTTGTCGCTTACGCCCTTGCCGTGCAGCGTGCCTTTTTCCTCGTAGCCGTCGATACACATCGCAAAGCCGTGAAAGCAAGAAAGGGTGATATCCAAAGTATCCTCGTCTGCCTCGGCGGCGGTAGCGATATAATACAAATCTTTGTTGGCAATTTCCGTCCATCTCGCCACCGTCCTGTCGATGACGGTTTTTAACTGCGCGCAAATCGAATAAAAATATACGGGACTGGATAAAACGAGTACGTCGCAGTCGATAATCTTTTGCAAAATCTCCGTCATATCGTCGTTGAACGCGCACCTGCCCCCGCTGGTTCTGCAAAAATAGCAACCACTGCAAGGCGCAATCTTCTTTTCCGCAACCCGAATTTTTTCCACTTCATTGCCAGCGTCCAACGCGCCGCGCGCAAATTCGTCGCATAAAACATCCGAGTTTCCCCCTTTTCTGGGGCTTCCTGATAAAATTAAAACCTTTTTCATGTTTTCACCTCTTTTGAGATACGCTCCGTTCGCTTTGCTCAGTCGGTATGACGATTTAAACACACCGAGCAAAAACTGTTAGGCGTACAAAAAACTCCCGTTGTCCTCAACGGGAGTTTTTGTTTTCAAAAATTATTCTGCGCAGTTCTTCTTTAAGATTGCAAGGTTATCCATAATTTCCTTGGGCATCTTGTCGCCGAAGTTTTCCGCGTAGTAGTTCGTGATTTCTTCTGCTTCCGCAGCCCAACGAGCTTTATCGACTACCAACAGCTTTTCAAGCGTTTCTGCATCGATATCGCAGTTTTCGATATTGATATCCTTTGCGTAAGGAAGGTAACCAATCGCCGTTTCGCGAGCGTCAGCCTTGCCTTCGCAACGGTCCAAAATGCAGTCGAGTACGCGCATATTGTCGCCAAAGCCCGGCCACATGAAGTTGCCGTTTTCGTCCTGACGGAACCAGTTGACGTTGAAGATCTTAGGCTGCTTTTCAGCGGGAACTTTCGCACCCATATCAATCCAGTGCTGGAAGTATTGGTCTACCGAGTACCCCATGAAAGGTTTCATTGCCATCGGGTCGTGACGGAGTACGCCAACTGCGCCCGTAGCCGCTGCCGTCGTTTCGGAGGACATGATCGTACCTACGAACGTACCGTGATTCCAATCTCTCGATTGATATACGAGCGGCGTCGTCGTTGCTCTTCTGCCACCGAAGATGATTGCGGACAAAGGCACGCCTGCCTTCGATTCGAATTCGGAAGAAATGCAAGGGCAGTTGATTGCAGGAGCGGTGAAACGGGAGTTGGGATGAGCCGCGTTACGTCCGCAATCGGGCGTCCAAGGCTTGCCGGTCCAGTCGATAAGCTCTGCAGGAGCTTCCTTCGTCAATTTTTCCCACCAAACGAAGTCGGATCGTAGCCATGTCGTTCTGTGGGCCAAGGAGTTGTCCACCAAATTTGTCTTCCTAAGACCGCTTGGCCTCCGACTTGGATGCGCTGCGTTTCTGCCGCAGTCGGGCGTCCAAGGCTTACCCGTCCAGTCGATAAGCTCTGCAGGAGCTTCCTTCGTCAATTTTTCCCACCAAACGGTGTTGTCTGCGGGGTTAAGCGCAACGTTCGTAAAGATCGTGCCCTGTTTCGTAGACGCAAGTGCGTTGGGGTTGGATTTTTCGTTCGTACCGGGAGCAACGCCGAAGAAACCGTTTTCGGGGTTACAAGCCCAAAGTCTGCCGTCTTCGCCTACTCTAATCCAAGCGATATCGTCGCCTACGCATTGTACTTCGTAGCCTGCTTCGAGGTATTGCTTGGG
>JAZUCW010000188.1:0-3215 GCA_045639305.1 Candidatus Scatosoma sp. | reverse complement strand
GCCCTTTTCACGTAAGGTTTGTTGAGCGACAATTGGAGTCTGCGTTTTTGTGCGTTGACTTCGGTTGACGCACTTTTTATTATTTTAAGGAGGCTTTATGAAAAAGCAGGTTACCAATGAAGAAATAGGGGAAGTTATCGGCAAAGTGGCGGAAAAAATCCGTGAGGATTTGGATTACGAATTTAGAGTGGCGCAAAGCCAAATGTGGATTGCAGAAAACGATTTGGTGGACGCGTTGGACGAAAAGCAGCACGAGGCGTATAGAAAGTATGCGGAAAAACGGGAAACCTTTTTCAAAATCGCAAAAGAACTTTATCAAAGAAAGTTCTAAATAAAACAAATCCATAGAAAAAAGCTAACGAAATTCTCGTTAGCTTTTTTTTCTTTTAAAAACTTTTATACCAATTTTGCGCCGACTGCCTTTAACGCGGCGAGTGCTTTTTCTACTTCGCCCGTCTTAAACGCAATTTTCGCTTGCCCGTCTTTTTCGGCGTACGAATACATATACTCGACGTTTACGCCGTTATCCCCCAAAACGATGAGGATATCGGACAACGCGCCCGCCTCGTCAGAAACCTCCACCCCGACGAGTTCCACCTCGGAAGAGAGGAACCCTGCCTCCTTCAACACCGAAAGCGCCTTTGCATTATCTTCCGTGATAACGCGCAAAATCCCAAAATCTTTGGTGTCCGCAATCGACAAAGCCAATAAATTTACGCCTGCATCCTTTAACACTTTACAACAAGCGCTAGCTTTTCCTGCCTTGTTTTCCAAAAATACCGCGATTTGTTTTATCATATTTTCCTCCTGTCGGTAATACGTTTTGCTTTCCCCTCGCTTCTAACCAAAGTCCCGGGGGAAACCAACGTAATTTTTGCGCTGACGGAAAGTGCCGAGGTCATATCCGAAGCCAATCTCTTACGGATTTCCTCTACGTGCCCAACCTCGTCTATAGAAACGTTCGGCGACAATTCCACCAAAATCTCCATCGTATCCAAATTATTGACGCGGTCTACCACGATATGATACTGCGGCTGAATATCGGGATTTTTTAACAGTACGCTTTCAATTTGCGACGGGAAAACGTTTACCCCGCGGATAATCAGCATATCGTCGCTTCTGCCCGTAATCTTGTTTAACTTAATCGTCGTTCTGCCACAAGGACAAGGGTCGGCGTTTAGGCTAGCGATATCTCTCGTGCGATAACGAAGTAACGGCATCCCCTCTTTCGTTAAGGTCGTAATCACGAGTTCCCCCGATTCGCCGTGCGGCAAGGGCATCAACGTATCGACGTCCACGATTTCGGGGTAGAAATGGTCGTCTTGGAAGTGCATACCCGTTTTATACTGGCAATCGCACGCAACGCCGGGACCCGCAATTTCGCTAAGCCCGTAGATATCGCAAGCGCGAATCCCCAATCTTCTTTCGATGTCCGCGCGCATATCCTCCGACCAAGCCTCCGCGCCGAACACGCCCCCTCTCAGTTTGATATCCACGCCCGGCTTTAATCCCATTTTTTCAATTTCTTCCGTAAGATAAATAATGTACGAAGGCGTACAACAAATAATATCCGCCCCAAAATCGGCAAGTAATTG
Organism: Candidatus Scatosoma sp.; assembly: GCA_045639305.1. Classification (GTDB taxonomy): domain Bacteria; phylum Bacillota; class Clostridia; order Christensenellales; family Borkfalkiaceae; genus Scatosoma. The sequence goes on along the minus strand of JAZUCW010000188.1, from coordinate 1,620 downwards.
AATTTGCTTTTGGGTGTTGCCCGCCGAGGCAGGCACGACGCAAGCCCCTAATTTTTCCACGCCGTAATGCATACCCAAACCGCCCGTAAACAAACCGTAGCCGTACGCTACGTGGACGATACTATTTTCGTCAGCGCCCGCCATGACGAGCGAACGAGCCGCACACTCCGCCCAAATATCGATATCGTGCATCGTATACCCGGCAACCGTCAATTTCCCCGTCGTTGCGCTGGAAGCGTGCAAACGAACGAGATCCTTTCTCGGTCTTGCCATCATACCAAACGGATAGGCGTCGCGCAAATCCTGCTTTACCGTATACGGCAATTTATAAATATCGTCAATCGACTTGATATCCTCGGGTTTGAGTTTTATCGCGTCCATTTTCGCGCGGTAAGGCTTTTGATTTTCGTATACGTACTTGACCATTTTCACAAGCCGTTCCGATTGCAAAACCTTCTTTTGATCCGCACTCATCGTTTCTAATTCTTTTTGAAAATACTGCATATCTTTTTTACCTTTTATACTCTCTCGTAACCAAGCTCGAACGCCTGTAAATTCAACCGTGCAAATTTTGCAGGAACACATTCTTCCACCGCACGCATCATCTTTTCTTTATCAAATCCGTACAGTTTGCAAAGGCTGCCTATCATTACGATATTCGTCGCCTTTTCACTGCCCGCTTCCAAAGCCCACGCCTGCGCCTTTACAAAATGCGCGCGTTTTACTTCGTCTTGCAATCTGCCCTTTAAATTTTCGGGATATTTCGCCGCCCCCGTGATACAGGGCATCGGTAAAATCTCCTCCTCGTTGACGAGCAAAATCCCGTCTTTCTTTAAATAGTGCTTTACGCGCAACGCCTCCAAGCTTTCAAAGGCGATAATCATATCTGCGCCGCCTTCCCAAATCACGGGCGAATAAATCTTCTCCCCGATTCGCACGTGCGTTACGACGCTACCGCCACGCTGGCTCATGCCGTGGATTTCACTGAGTTTGCAATCCATACCGCAAAGCATCGCATATCTTCCAAATACACGGCTGGCAAGCAAGGTCCCTTGCCCTCCAACGCCTGCGATTAAAATATTCATCATAGCCGTTCCCTCTCTTTACTCGTTACCAAGGCAGCCAAACGGGCAAACCTGCGCACATACACCACAACCCGTACACTGTATCGGGTCTATCTTCACGCCGTCCTCACCCATGCTGATTGCCGGGCAACCCAAACGCATACAAATCCCGCAAGCGCGGCAATCTTTTACTTTTTCGGCAAGCTTTTTCGATTTATCCAAAAGAACGCAAGGTCTTTGCGCGATAATAACGCTCACTTCGTTAGAAACAAGGGCGTTTTTCACCGCCTTCTCCACGCCTTTTACGTCGTAGGCGTCTACGATTTGCAAATCCTTGACCCCGCAAGCGCGGCAAAGCTCGTCGAGTAATACCACGGGCGCAGGCTCGCCGTGCAGGTTTTTGCCCGTAGCAGGGTGCTGTTGATGCCCCGTCATACCCGTCGTAGAGTTATCTAATATCAGTAAAGTAATACCGCTTTGGTTGTATACGGCGTTAATTAACCCCGTTACACCGCTATGTAAAAAGGTAGAATCCCCTATCACCGCCACGTTGTTG
>JAZUCW010000187.1:0-4995 GCA_045639305.1 Candidatus Scatosoma sp. | reverse complement strand
ACCACGAATACAGTGTGAACTTCTTTGCGGTAAATCTTTGGGATTCTACGCAAATGTACAATTACATTACAAACGGCTGGAATATCGAAAAGCACAAGGTTATGGAACCGCGCTATGAGGCGACTTTTGCGCATATTAAGGAGAATATGCGCAAGTGGTGCGCGGAAAATAAAAACGTCAACGTGGTGCGGTATACCACCTTTTTATATCATTTCTTCCTTGTGTTCAACGAAAAAAACAAGGAAAAACACGTAGACTGGTTTGGGTATTTGATGACGGCGAGCCCGCGCGCTTTCGACGCATTCGAAAAGGAATACGGCTATGCGATTAAAGCGGAAGATATCATTTCGCAGGGAACTTATCAAAGCAATTTTATAAATCCCACCAAACCTTTCCTCGATTATATGGAATTTACCGAAAAATACGTTACGAAAACGGTGCGCGAGCTAGTGGACGTTATACACGCGGAAGGGAAAGAGGCGATGATGTTCTTGGGGGATAGTTGGATTGGTACGGAGCCGTACGGCGATTATTTCAAGGATATGCAGCTTGACGCGGTGGTAGGCTCGGTTGGTGGCGGGGTAACCGTCCGTATGCTGTCGGAGATTCCGCACGTGAAATACCGCGAAGGCAGATTTTTGCCCTATTTCTTTCCCGATACTTTCTTTGAGGGGAATGAGGAAAACGCGATTGCGGAACTGAATAAAAACTGGGTAACGGCAAGGCGCGCGATGATGCGCAAACCTTTGGACAGAATGGGGTTCGGCGGTTATCTTTCTCTGGCAGCAAAGTTTCCGAAATTTATCGAAAGGGCGGGGCAGGTATGCGACGAATTCCGTTTGATATGTGATGCGGCGGGGACGGCGAAGCCCTATTCCTCGCTGACGGTTGCCGTGCTGAACGCTTGGGGAAAAAAGCGTAGCTGGATGTGTCATATGGTCGCGCACGAGCTTTGGTATCAACAAGTATATTCGTATCAAGGAGTGTACGAGGCGTTATCCGGCTTGGGCGTGGACGTAAGATTTATTTCGTTTGAAGACGTAAAGGCGGGTATTGATAAAGATATTGACGTAATTATTAACGTCGGGGACGAGGGAACGGCGTTTTCCGGCGGTGAATATTGGAAGGATGAAAAAATTGTAACGACGCTGCGGAAATGGGTGGCGGAAGGACACGGATTTATCGGCGTCGGTGACCCGACGGCTTATCAAAAGGGCGGAAGATGTTTCGTTCTTGCCGACGTTTTGGGGGTCGATAAAGAAAAAGGCTTTACCCTTTCCGAAGATAAATATAACGTCGAAAAGAAGGCGCATTTCATTACGGAAGACATACAAGGAGAAGTTGATTACGGCGAAGGGAAAAAGAACGTGTATGCGCTAGAGAATACGGAGGTTTTGGATATCGTATTTTCCGACCGCTTTAAACGGAACGTCAACGTGGGCGAAGTAATGCTTGCGGCAAACGAATACGTGAAAGGCCGCGGCGTATATATCGCAGGTTTGCCGTATAGCCCGCAAAATGCGCGGCTGCTGCTTCGTGCGTTGTATTGGTCTTGCCGTAAGGAAAATCTTTTGCAACGCGCTTTTTCCTCTAACGTTGTTACCGATTGTTCGTATTATCCTGAAAGCGGTAAATATGCGGTTATCAACAATGCGAACGAAGTACAAAGCACAACGTTCTATAACGTAGACGGCGAGAAGAAAGAATTGACCTTGCAGGCGGGAGAAATCGTTTGGCTGCAAGATTAAAAGAGGATTTATGAATATTAACCGTTACGATATTACATATCAAAAGAGTATTTTAAGTTGGGACGAGGCGTTGCCGCTAGGCAACGGAAAGATGGGGTGTCTTATTTATGGGGACGGCCCTATCCGTTTTTCGTTGGATCGCGGAGATCTTTGGGATTTGCGCCCCAACCCCGTTACGCAAGAAGAAGGATTTACCTTTAAAAATCTTTTACGCTTGGTAAAAAGTGAAAAGGCGGAGGATTGGGCGGAATACACAAGACTTTTCGACGACGTGTTTACATCGCAAGCCTATCCCTCTAAAATCACGGCGGGGAGAATGGAACTCGATTTCGGGTTAAAAACGGAAGATATTTATTCGCGCGTGGATATTCATCGGGCTATTGCGAACGTGGAAGGGGAGAATTTGCGAATCGAAAGCTTTTTAAGCGCGACCCGCTTCGTAGGCATCGCAAGAGTGCGCGGAGAGTATCGGTTAGATATTCATATCCCCTCGTATCTTTCTAATGTTAGCGGCGAGGAGACATTGGCGTACCCGCAGGCAGAAATCGTGCGGGATGGCGAATACGTTTATTATGAACAAACTACGCATACGGAATTTCGCTTTGGCATTGTGGCTTTGAAAAAAGACTGCGGGGAGTATTCGGAGCTATATTTTACCATTGCGACGAACGGCGGTAAGCAGGATGGCGATTTCATTGCGCGCGCCAAAGAGGAATTAAAGCAGGCGGCAGAGATAGGCTACGACGTTTTAAAGACGGAACACGTCAAGTGGTGGAAAAAATATTGGACGAAATCTTCTATTACGATTGGGGACAAGTTGTTGGAAAAAACCTATTACCGTTCTTGGTATTTATTTGCTTCCTGTTCGCGAAAAGGTTTTTATCCAATGCCTTTACAGGGCGTATGGACGGCGGATAACGATAAATTGCCGCCTTGGCGTGGCGATTATCATCACGATACGAATACCGAACTTTCCTATCAAGCTTATTTAAAAGCGAATAGAATGGACGAGGGGAAGGTTTTCGTTGAATATCTTTGGTCGCTGAAATCGGAGTTTGAAAGATTTGCAAAAGAATTTTTTGGCGTGAACGGTTTGCTGTTGCCCTCTTGTTCGACGTTGGACGGAAAAGCAATGGGCGGCTGGGCGCAGTATTCTCTTTCGCCGACGATGACGATTTGGGCGGCGCAAAGTTTTGACGAGTATTATTTGTATACGGGCGATGAGAATTTTTTAAAAACGCGCGCGTATCCCTTTTTTAAAGAGGTCGGGGAAGCGTTTCTAGGGCTTTTGAAAGAGAAAAACGGAAAACTGTACTTGCCCTTGTCGTCCTCGCCTGAAATATACGATAATACGCCAAAGGCGTATTTAAAACCGAACAGTAATTTTGATCAGGCGTTATTGATTTATTTGTATAAAACGTTGTTGGGTTATGCTGAAAAATTGGGAAAGGATAGGGGCAGGTACGAGGTTATTCTTTCAAAACTCGATTCAATTGCAGTGGATGAAGAGGGGGTTGTGCTGTTGGATAAGACGCAGCGTTTGCCCGAATCCCATCGTCATTTTTCCCATTTAATGTGTATGTATCCTTTGCATTTGCTCAATTATGACAAGGAAGACGATAAGCGTATTTACAAAAATACGTTATTGCATTTGGAACAATTAGGCAGCGGCTGGTGGGCTGGATTTTCGTTTGCCATGAGCGCGCAGATATACGCTATGGCGCAAATGGGGAATGCGGCGTATGAGAAATTGCGCGCGTTTGCGTTAGGCTTTGTTGCCGATAACGGGTTTCATTTAAACGGCGATTTTAAAAACCACGGCTTTTCACAGTGGCATTACCGTCCGTTTACGTTGGAGAGTTTGTTTGGATATTGCGACGCATTACAGGAAACGTTATTGCAAGAACACCAAGGGTATATTCATCTTTTCCCTGCTTTATCGCAATCCTGCGAGGGGAAACGGATATCCTTTAATAAGCTTCGCAGTTATGGAGGAGTTCGCATTAGCGCTGAGCGGGTACGGGGAAAGATAACCAAATTGAGTTTTTTAAGCGACCGTCCGCAAACGATTTGCTTAAAAAATACGTTGGGGCTTGACGTTTTGCATTTGTTGCATGGAAAAACGGAAGCATCTATAAAAGAGGAGAATGGTTATTTCCAAATATCGCTTAAAAAGGGAAAAACAAAAGTTTTGACTTTATAAAAAGGAAAGAGGGCGAGCAAGCTCTCTTTTTCTTGTTTATAGCATAAAAATTTTTTATCGCTGTATACTGTTGATAGCTATGCAGACGATTTATTTTAAAAACAAGCCGAAAATCGTGGCGACGGGTACGATTGCAGGACCAAAGGAGTGTGCGGGGATCGCTGGGAAATACGTCGATAAGGCGTTGACGGAGGATATGTTTGGGGAAAGCACCTATGAGAAGGCTGAGTGCAAAATGCTTTCCTATGCAATTGCAAAGGCGATAGAAAACGCGGGCGTAAACGAATCGGACGTGGATATGCTAGTTGCGGGAGATTTGCTAAACCAAATTATCTCCTCGTCCTTTGCCGCGCGGGATTTTGATTGCGCTTTTCTCGGCGTGTACGGCGCTTGCTCGACGATGGCGGAGAGTATGGCGCTTGCCGCAACCCTTATCGACGGGGGGTATGCAAAAAATATCGTGGCGGCAACGGGTAGCCACTTTTCCTCGGCAGAGCGGCAATACCGCTATCCGTTAGAGCTTGGCAACACCCGCCCTCCGCAAGCGCAGTGGACGGTTACGGGCGCGGGCGGAGCGTTCATCTCGCACACGGGTAGGGGGAAATGCCCCGCAATCACCTCGGCGACGATGGGACGGGTCGTGGATTTTGGGATAGACGACGTCAATAATATGGGTGCGGCAATGGCGCCTGCGGCGGCGGATACGATATTGACGCATTTAAGGGATACGCATAGACCTGCCGATTATTACGATTTAATTTTGACGGGCGACCTCGGCGCTTTGGGGAGCAGAATCGTCAAGGACTTGCTTTGGGAAAAGGGAGTGGATATACAAAACAATCACGTCGATTGCGGGGAAATTGTCTATAACGTTTTAGAGGACGAGTTTCAAGGCGGCAGCGGCGCGGGCTGTTCTGCCGTCGTTTTAAATTCGTATATTTACGAGCAGCTAAAACAGGGCAAGATAAACAAAGTCCTGTTTGCAGCGACGGGGGCGCTGCTTTCCACGGTGTCGAGCGGACAGGGGGAGAGTATCCCTTGTAT
>JAZUCW010000186.1:0-2512 GCA_045639305.1 Candidatus Scatosoma sp. | reverse complement strand
CTTCTTCAAACTCGTGGCAAACGTTGCCCATCCAAATACGCGTACCTTTCTTAATGACAAGCGTATCTTCAAGAGGCGTTGTACCGTAACGCAATCCCTCGCCTCGAAGTTCGAGAATCTTATGGGTAGATCCGTGATAATGCATACCCGTCCAAAGCTGTCCGTTCAAGTAGATACCCGTGCCGGCTTTCGTTTCTACGATAAGATTCCCCGTAAGCTCGTTAAAGAGCGAAACGTCCAAATCAAGACGTATATACTCGACTCCATTTTCCAAATAATTGTAGACTCTGGTGAAATTCGCAGCGGAAATCGTTTCCGACTCTGCCGTACCATCACTGTTCATAACCCAATGAACACCGTTATAGTACATATTCAAATCTTCCGTCAGCGTGTAATAGTATTGCCCCATCCAGAAACGGGTACCGCCGCTGATAAAGATCTTATCGCCCGCCTCTTTACCCGAAACGTTTTCCAAAGCAAGAATTCTAAACGCGTCGTCGTTCGTATTTGAGCCGAAATAATAACGGAAATGTTTAAGGTTTTGCTCCGTTCCGTCCGCCGCCGTATAGATTGCCTTACCGTATACGCCGTTTGCATCAGGCATAAGTTCCATTACGCACTCTACGAGAATCTTATTCACCAATTCGGGCATCCAAGTTTCCCGAACACCGTCTTTGTTCGCGTCGTACCAGCCCCATTGCGTATTCGTAGTGATACGAATTTCCCCTTCTCCCGTACTCGTTACGAAATTCGTTCCTTTCGAATCAAATTCGTTCAAGGAAATCGTACCTGCGGAAAGCCCAGAAACCCAACGAACGGATTCCCCGTCGGGCAGGTACGCGTACATTCTGTCTACGAAGATATAATACCCGCCGTTTTGTACGAGTTTGGTACCAGCCGCAGCAAACAACTCTTCACCCGTGTGGTGGCCGTAAGCGTTCAATTCGAGAATCGTATGCTGCCCATCGTTCCAATAGTAATACCCGTTTTCAACCTGTTCCTCACCCGTTGTACCGCAGCGAACAAATACGGGATAAGGCATATCGGCGGGCAGATCCCCCTCGCCTTTCTCAAAATGAAAATCACCGTTGATTAAAAGGTTCTTACGGAAGGTAACGCGAATCGTTTGATGGTCACTCTTATCTCCGTCACCGTTTCTATCTTCTTGATAGTTTTCAACCGATTCGATATCCGAGTTATACAAGTAGCCAAGGAAAACTTCGTAAGATTCCGCCGCCTCCGTCTTGTTGTATTCGAAGGTATAATCTTTTGCAAGTTTATACATTACGCCGTCGTAATAGAAAATAGACGAGTCTTTTACCGTCAATTTATCGCCGTTTTTAAACGTACTGTCATCCACTTGGAAAACGAGGCGGGTATAATGATTTTCTTCGTTTACTACGTATACGTTTTTAACCCCGCTGTACGTGCCTTCACCCGAATATTCTACGTCGATCGCTTTACCGTCCAGCACCGCGCCGTCTTCGAATTCCCCAATCGGCAGCGTTGCATAGACTTTTATACCGTCCGAGGTGCATTTTGCACCCGTAAGCGTAAACTCGCTAGAATTCGCGGAAGTAAGGATAATATTTTGCGAAGTTGCATACGTCATTTCTTTCGTAACGTCCACTTCTTCGCTGGAGTTTTCGTCGTACCACGCGTTAAAATCGCCCGTAGGCGCGTAGACAGGCGCATCCCCCCACCAAACTTCTTCACTCGTCGTTGCCCCGCCCACGTTGTAGGTAACGTTGTAGATGGGTATGTATTCTTTAATTTTGCCTAAGGCGTCCTGATTTCTCTCCTCGTTGCCCCAAGAAAACGCTCCGCTTTCCGTATCCTTATACGCGAGCTTTGCAACGCTCGCCATACTTCTTTCGGATACTTCCGTGGACGCAAGCAACGTTTCCTTTCCGTTCTCGTCAACCGAGCAGATAATACCGCGGAAGGAAAGCGAAGTCGTATATTGATTTTTGGGCAAACCGTATACGTAGGCAACGGATTCTGCATTGCCTTCTTTGTCCGCAAACCAATACTCCGTCGTGTCCAATTTCATAACGTTGGACGTCGCCGACGTCAGCTCGCCCGAAAGTTTGGACGTGGGCATAATCAAGGTGTACGTTTTGAACCCGTCCGCAAGCTTAAACGAGCCGTTTCTCTCGTTCGTTACCGCGGCATCGGGGATCAACGCGTCTCCGTTCAAAACGCTGTCCATCGGCATTTCGACGTGGAAACGAATCCCCTTTCTCGTCGTGTCATTGTAATTGCCCTCGTCGTCCAATTCGTAAATTCGCACGGAAGACCCGTCCGTCTTATATCCAGCCAAAGTCGTTTCCGCGGAGGCTTCTACCGCCAACGTGGACGAAAACAGTACGCCGCAAAAAACAGCCGCCAAGCCCGCTATGCAGGTGGAAAGAAAAATTCTAATTTTCGTATGCTTTTTCATCTTTCTACCTCCTTATTCTTCCGTCCTCGGCCATTCGCCGCCAACGTCCGTGCTTGCCGTCAAGACGTC
>JAZUCW010000185.1:0-11887 GCA_045639305.1 Candidatus Scatosoma sp. | reverse complement strand
TTCCTAAGACCGCTTGGCCTCCGACTTAATCGTAAAGACGTCGCCCGCTTCCGCTTTCATACCCAAGCCAACGTAGAACGTACCTCCAGGGGACTTCATATCTTCGCTGGGAAGATCTTCACCGTTAAGCTTCGCGCCGTAACCACTGCCTGCAAGGAAATAGAATCTATGATCCCAACTTGCCACAGGCATTGCTTCCCCATCTGCTCTTCTCATATGGATTGCATTTGCAGCGCTCTCATTCGCGTTTACAAGAAGGGAGCCGATTTCATACGTTTCGTATTTAATATACTTTTCCCACTTGCTACCCGACCAAACGAACTTCGATTCTTCAATGACGTATTCAATGCCTTGCTTTTCGCAATAGAAGGTACCGCCGATCGTAAGAACGTCGTTTGCTTCCAATTCGTCAAACTTGAAATACAAACCGTCGCCAGTACTCTGCATTTCAATCAAATCCACCGGTTCGCCGTTTACCTTCAAACCGCCTGCCGTTTCATAGAAAGGATTTTCCCACGCTTTGAAAGGCAATTCCCCGCCGTCCGCTCTTTGCAAGTATAACGCATCGTTAAGCCCGCTTGCGCCGCCCACGCTACTGTTCACGTGGAAATCCAAGGAACCGATATTATACGTCATCTTAGGTTTCGCCCAAGTCGTGCCGTCGTACTGCAACGTACAGTTTACAAACACGAATTCCGCGTTTGCCGTCTCGTTATAGAAGGTACCATCCACAACGAGAACATCGCCCGCCTCTGCCTCTTCGGTCAAATCAATAACGAAATCGTTAACTTGGCAGATAGAATAACCTACAGCGTCGCCGTTTAAGGTCACACCCGTACCCGAACCTTCCACAAAGGAAAGCTTATCCCAGTTGTTCGCAATCTTATCCGCTGCCGTTTGATACGCCTCGATATGCGTAGCGGTGGAAGACGCCAACGCCGTAAGCTTCGTAATCGTGGTCGATTTTGCTTCTGCTTTTTCTTTATAAAGCTCCCACTTGCTACCCAGCCAAGTGAACTTCGTTTCTTCAATGACGTATTTGATATTTTGCTTTTCGCAATAGAAGGTCCCGCCGATCGTAAGAACGTCGTTTTCGTTTATCTCGTCAAAAGTAAAATACAAACCTTCCGGAGCGCTTTGCATTTCGTTTAAGCCAACGGGATTGTCGTTTACCTTCAAACCGCCTTCCACTACCGTGAAAGGATTTTCCCACGCTTGGAAAGGCAACGCCTCGCCGTCCGCTCTCACAGTATACAACGCAGCGTTGTTCGTACTAAAACCACCCACGCCGTTGCTGTGAACGGCTACTTCCAACGAACCGATGTTATGAGTAACTGCTTCAGGTTTGGGGTCAGGATCCGCGTTTTCCGAATACGTTTCCCACGTGGTGCCGTTAAATTGTAATCCGCAGTTAACGAAAACGAATTCTGCATCCAACGCATCGTTACGGAACGTACCGTCCAAAACGACTTTATCTCCTGCAACCGCCTCTTTCCCCGTCGGTACGATATAAAAATCGCCAGGTTGTTTTACTTCGTAGCTCGCAAGCTTTTCCCCGTTAAATAAGAATCCTTCGCCCGTGCCTTCCACAAACGTAAAGGCATCAGTCCAACTGTTAACAATCTTCACCGATTCGTCTTGATACGCATAAATTACGGTTGAACTTGAAGATGCCAACGCCGTAAGCTTCGTAATCGTAGCCGTTTTCGTCGCCTCCGCCGATACCACATAAGGTGCCGAAAGCGAATCGTCGATTGCCGCCACACCCACACCAAGGCAAGCTACGCCACAACTTGCAGCCAACAAGCACGCCAACAATTTTGCTTTTTGTTTTTTCATCATTTACCTCCTTGCATTGCAATTGTAAATTTTTTATAATTACCGCCAAACCAGACGGCTTGGTTATAATTTCCATTTTTAAAGCCGTTATGCTTTGAGTTTTAACGTAACGATTTTCTTAGGCAAAACTTCACATTCCGTTACGCTCTGCCCTTCCGCAGTTTCGGCAAGATTCGTTTGCGCAAACGCCGTTTCCGAATAAATATGCGCCGCACTTTGCAACGGGTTGTACAATCTCACGATTAAATCGTTGCTCTTTTCCGCTTTCTTTACCGAGGAGAGCAACAGCGTCCCCTCAACCGCAAACGAAACGCCGACAAGAGCGTCCTTTCCTTCGTGTCTTTCCTCTTGACGAGCAAGCATCTTGGGATAACTAAAATCGTAACCGTTGGACAATCCCGACGCGAAATCTTCCCCAAAGGGAATCAGTGCGTATTCGTATTCGTATTCACCCTGCATTTGCGCGGCGGGGGTCGGGAAATAGAACCAATCTCCCATTTCACCAATCGCGCGAATCAAGGTAATCCCTACGGTGTTTTTACCGTCTCTATACACTTCGTATTCGTACAAACCTTTGGTGGCAACGATTAAGCCCTCACCCTCGTCTTTACCAACGGCGCAAAGGGTATTCATACGCTGACTGTTGTCGGGATTCTTCCAGCTTTCCGCCGGTTGAATATTACGTTTAATTAAATCAAATTGCCCTTCTGCGTATACGTGCTTTGCGCAAGGATTGCTTTCAAACGTCGTACGCAAGCGCGTATTTTTTAAACGGTTGTTTACTTTCGTTTTAAAAGAAATTTCCTTTTTACCCGCGTATACCGTAATATAAGAAATCAAATTCAAACCGTCGGCATTTACACAAACCTCATAAACCGCTTTAAACGAAGTCTTTTCAAGCAGTTTTACCGTTGCGCCCTCGCCGAGAACTTTCTTTTCCCCGCTGGGGATAAAGTCGTACTCGTTCCCAAGATCGGAGATGATTTCAAAACGGTTTTGGTTGTGGTAAACCGCCCCATTTTCTTTATTTAAAAGACTAAAGCTTCCGTCTGCATTAAATTGCAAACGAATATATTCGTTTTCACAACAAGTATCCGTCGCCGTAAAAACGCTTGCGAACTCTGCTTCGCAGTTTTGTACGTAGTAGGTCTTTGCCGACAAGCCCTCTTCAAAATCAGCAACAAACTCCGCCTGCAATTCGTAGGTTTCGTATACGACCCTGAATTGATCGTCGGGAAGTTTGAATTTCTTCACCTGCTTCGGCTTAGAGAACCATGCGTTGATTCGATTCCCTTTCTCGTCAAAGAGCGCGGGCGCTTTCGGCAGGTCTTTTTCGTCGTATTCGAGGGTTACGCTGACTAATCCGCTCGTTTTCTTAACGTCCGTATTAAATACGACGATACAAGCGCCCTCTTGTTTTTGCGTGTTCAACGTCGCCGCCAAATCTCGCTTGATATCTTCGCTGAGCAGCGCCGCCGTGTCGTACGCTTCCGAAAGGCGAAGTTTTACTTTATCGTTGACCTCGTCACACGAACACGAACAAATACTGTCGTGCGGGAAGCTCTTTAAAAGTTTCTTATTTGCATATTCTAATACGCCGCTATCATACCGCAAACCGTTTTGCAACGCCATAGCGCTTAAAGGTTCCGCGATCGTTTGCAACATATGCTCGGCTCTATGGCTCGCTTTTTTGATATCCGTACGCGCGCTTGCCGTATTGATAAGCGTACCGTAGCCCGTACCGTTTTGCCCTGCGATTTCGCCGCTGTATGCGTAGAAGTCGTCCTTGTAGGGCATAATCTTTTCAACGTACTCTACCAAAGTCGTATGGCTGACTTTGAAATCGCAAACGGCATTCGCCTTTTCAATCACCTCGCCGATGTTCGTTTGCGGGGGTTGATGGTCGCAACCGTTAAAGCCTAAAAGATAAGGGGTTTTCGAACATTCGGTAAGCCCCGTATGTACGGTTTCCAAACGAGTTTTCAATTCCGTTTCGTCTGCGGGAAGTTCCATACAGTTGTGATACCATTGCACGAACTGAACCCCGATAACTTCGCTGCCGTCTGCGCCCTTCCACATAATCTCGGAGAATTTTTTAGGCGTTTCGAGGACTTTGTTATCCGCAGCCGTAATCGTAATCCCTCTACCGAAAAACGCGTTGTCGATATCAAAACCACGCAAAATTTGCGGCACCTGCGAAATGTTCCCAAACGCGTCGGGGAAATACCCTATCATGGCGGGTTTGCCGTATTTTTCGCAAACCTTAATACCGTAAAACGCGTTTCGAACGTTGGATTCGCCGTTGATTAAATATTCGTCTTGCAAGATATAAAAAGGACCGATTTCCCATCTACCGTCTGCAATGAATTTCCGAACCTTTTCTTCCATTTCTGGACGAACAGCAAGATAATCTTCAATCACGACGATCTGTCCGTCTAAATGGAAATAACGAAATCTATCGTCTTTCTCCATTGCATCGATTAAGGTATCGAAAAATTTTACAAGCCTGTAATTATGCTTTGCGTGGCTTAAATACCACTCTCTATCCCAATGCGTATGGGATAAAATACACAATTCCTTTTTCATCTTTTTTCTCGCTTTTTTGTATTTTTTAATAACCTTTTGCGTATACCTGCTTGCGCATAATTTAGTATAATTTCAACGCTTTTTGGGTAAAACGGCTTAATTTTCTCAATTTCTTCTCATTTTTTTGGATAAATCACTTGACTTTCTACCTTTTTTATCATAAAATTTGAAGCAGGAGAAAACCAAATGAAACATCTTTTATTTTCGTTAAACAATTTCTTTTCGCCAAACGGTTATAACGTTACGAAAAAACATTACGACCCCGAAATTTATCCGACGCATTTCCACGACTGCTTAGAACTTACTTTGCTGTCGAAAGGAACGGGCAAACAAAACATCAACGGTACCGAATACTATATGCCTACCTATACCTTGACGATAATGTCCCATCAAGATATCCATCGTTATTACGATTTATCTTCGGACCATTTCTTCTGCAATTTGATGTTTTTGCCCAAAATGCTTTCCAAAGAGGCTTTAAAAAAGATAGACGAACTGCCCTATGATAAAATCTGTACCGTCCCCGAAAGCGTTGGAAAATCCATCGAATCGATCATGGACGCGCTGCTTTGTTCACAGGATTCTAGCCACGATTATCCGCCGAATTTTGCCTCGTCGCTTTGCGAAATTCTCGTCAATATCTTCCTGCAGCATTTCGTGCAATCTACCTCTTCGACGATAAAACCCAAAGGCAGTATTTTGCAAGAGGCTTTAAGTTACGTTAACGCTAACTTTACCACCAGTCTTTCTCTTGACGATATCGCAAACCACGCAAAATGTAGTCCTGCCTATTTGAGCGAACTGTTCCACAATAAGATGGGTCTTACCGTAAAACAATATATTACGAGTATGCGTATCAAGCACGCGAAGCGGATGTTAATCTCCACCAATCTCCCGATTATGACCGTTTGCTTTGACTGCGGATTTTCCTCTTTGGCTAGCTTTAATAGAAACTTCTTTGCTATCGAGAAAATCTCCCCTTCTGCCTATAGAAAAATCTACGTAAACGACACCTCGTCAAATAAAAACAAGTAAAACTATACGCTAACTTTTATCGCCTTTTCGGCAGGCTCCCTTTGTGCAAGGGAGCCTTTTTTGCACGAATTTAAGCGTTCGGTTTAAAGATATCGTCTACCGCGTCGTCCTTTGCGTTGTCCGAAAGCGTAACGATATCCGCGCTCTCAAAAAGATGTAATACGATTTTCATTTCTTCATAGAATTTTTTCATGATTACACCTCCTCTATTACATTGCGGACGGCAAGATGATAGCGCCTTCACCCGTTGCCAAAGATACCGTCAATGTTTTATTGCTAACGGGTAGCGTCTGCTTCTCGAAGACGCGCTTGCCGTCGCGCTCGACGTGGCAATAGATAACGACCTCGGTAACGTTTGAATCAAACGTCAAGGTAATCGTTTGCGATTTGTCTATCGTACCCGACGATTTACTGTAATCACGTTTTGCGTTATAGTTGCAAAGCACGTAACCTTCGTTGCCGTTCATATCCTGCATAACGCCCATCAGGTAATTGTACTTCGCATTGCTATTTGCAATGGAAGAAAGATGCTTGGTTTTTCCCACGGAAAGCTCGTAAGCGCCGAGTTCACCCATTACCGCTTCACAAGCCTTCATATCATTGTCGACTCTAAACATGTTGCCGCCATCTTTTTCGCCCTTACCAATGATAATCCCCTTCCAATCGAACGCGCTGTATATACTGCTGATTGCGGAAAGTTCGGTATTTACATTCTTAAAAGGCGTGTAGTAATCGTCGTTGTCCGTAGGATTGCTTTGATGGTCATCTCTCTTGTCAGCATACGACCACCAAGAGATCGAATCGATACCGAACGCCATCGCCGCATACGCCTGCATACGAAGTTCTGCTTCTTCCGGCATTCTGTTCTTATCATCATTGACCATCTTATCAGGCACACCATCATCGTTCGTATCCTCCCAATCTTCCCAACCGGAGGACTGCAATACGACGTGCGAAGTTGCGCCAGCATACAACGAATAGGTCTTCAACATCCCCAAATCGTAGAGGAAGGTATCGCTAAGCGAGTAATCCTCATTTACGGGATAGGTGTCGAGAGAGAGCCATTTTTCGCCGTCAATCTGACTTAAAACGGTATCGCAGTAGTCTTGCAAATACTTTTCATAGGCTGTTTTATCCAAAGTGCTACTGCTACCAAACCAACTAGACGTCGTCGGATTGAATATCTTAGCATACGAAGGCAAGAGGTTTACCATAAACGGAACGTCCGTACCCGCATAAAGCGCGTTAAACTGCGCAGCAAACTTCTGCAGCTCGTCAAAAGAGTCTGCCGAAGGTTCGTCCCAAATCAAGAAACCGATAAAGCCTTCACAATCAGAGAAATCGGGATATCCGCCGTTGCGATAGTCTATGTTAAACCCACTGCTAGAATTCGATGCAAACGCAATCGTTTGCAAGCCTTGCGTCCAGAAGAACTCGATAATCTGACGGGTTCTTTCGATATTTTCCGCGTTGATCAAATCAATGTGATATTCACCGTCAAGGTATACCGCCGTAATCCCCGCGTCCGTCATCTTCTTCGCAATCGCTTTATTCGTATCGTTCACGTACGCGTTGCTAGGATCCAACTCGGGATAATACCAAGCAATCAAATCCAGCTTGTTATTCGCTTTATACGAATCATAATCCATCAACTGGATGCTATTGTTTGCCGCATACGCCTCAACAACGCCTTTTGCTTCGTCCGAAACCTTATTGTAAGCCTCCGTATCTTCTTGGAATCTTTGCGCAACGAAACGAACGGAACGCACGTTTACGTCCTTATTGAAAGGCGTGTACACGGTAAGTTCTCTACCGCCAACGTCAAGAATCATATAACCACGGCCCGCAAAAGCGCGTACGTAGTTATCCGTATAAAGGTTCTTCATTGCACCGCGGTAAACAAGGCATTCACCCTTTTCGTCGTCTTCTTGATAGGTGCTAGGAATCTTAAGAATCGTCTCCCCCGCTTTAAAATTGTCAAGATTAGGCTCGAGCGGTTTCCCCGTGTTTTTATCTTTCAAATAATCGTAAGGAAGAATCAAAGTACCGTATTCTTTTACTATAATACCCGACGATTCCAACGTAGCAAGGTCAGCCTTGGAAATGCTGGTCGTGAAACGGATCCCCGATTGGTCTGCCGTAGAAGCGATACGGATTGCCGCGCCGTCTTGCATAAGGAAGGAAATTTCCACTGCAGTAAGCGTAATATTTTCCGTTATCTCATACGTATCACCCGCGTAATAATAGGTGTTGTTGCTATCCTTCCAAACGATAAACGTTTCGTAGGATCTGCCTTGAATTACTTCATATCCGCTCTTGTTCGCATAATCGACAAACGATCCTTTTTCCGTCTCATACGTAACGATTACGTGATCAGGGTCGGTCAGGGTCAAAGGAGCGCTCGCCCAACCATCGGTTGCAGACAAACTTACGCTAGGGTTGGTGTACGCGCCAAATGCGGTATTCGTTTCACCGTTGACGGTCGTTTTCGGTTTCGTATCCGAAAGCACCAACATATCGTCTACTTTTGCGTAAATCCAAATATTTTCGCCGTCTTTCAAGTCTATTGCACCAAGTTCGATTACGTAATACGTGTTATTGCTCAGCATACAGGAGTCATTTTTTTCCTCTTCCTTATACTGATAGACTGCAAAAATTTGCTTCCATGCAATCTTAAATTGAATACCATCCCACGCCGAACCACGAAGACGGATATCCAAAGCACCCGCATCAAGATCCGAGCCTTGAATACCAAAACGGAATTTTACCGAACCCGTCGTGTTTTGTAAGCTCGGGTAATAAGTAGCCCCAGCTCTATCCCATGCCCCATCAATCGTTACGCTATAGCCAACGTTATGGCTGAGATCCAACATCGTTACAACGTCGTAGGGTACCAAATCTTCGTCTTCATACCCTTCCAAGCAAGGCATCCAGAAGCTTCCGTTCCAAACGAATTTGCTTTCTTCAATGACGTATTTTACGTTCAACGATTCGCAAAGTCCTGTTCCGTTGCTAACAAAAGTACCGCTGATGGATACCACGTCGCCAACGCTTACGCCCGCAAAGCCCAAGAATAAACCAGCATCCGTACTCTTCATTTCACCTAAAGTCGCGGGTTTGTCGTTTATTTTCAAACCGTCGCCGCTTTCATACACGAAAATCGTATTCCACTTCCCGTCAGGATAAGGCAGAGCCTTGCCGTTCGTTAAGTAAAGCTGTGTATTTTTTGCCTGCTCAGAATTTTTACTGGGATTCGCCAATACCATTACGCCCAAGTTATGAATTTCATATTCTACGGGCGGTACGTATACGTAAACGCTCCAGCTTTCGTTCCATTGGAAGGAACTTTCTTCAATAATATATACTATATTTTCATCAGCGCAATAGAAGGTACCGCCAATCGTAATAATATCGCCTACCTCTGCCGCCGCAAACAAAAGGAACAAGCCGCCGTCCGTACTCTTCATTTCGCTCAAAGTAGCTTCTTCGCCGTTTACCTTCAAACCGCCTTCTACAACAGTGAAAAGGTAATCCCAACTCATGAAAGGCAAAGCTTGACCGTCTACTCTTTGCAAATACAATTGATTGTTTGCTTTACCTGCGCCACCGTGAGGTTTGCTGTTTACGTGCAATTCCAACGCGCCGATATTGTACGTAGTAGCGTCATCAGGGGTAGGATCGGGATCAGGTTGAACGTTTTCTTCATATACTTCCCAAGCCGAACCGTTCCATACAAACTGGCTTTCTTCAACAACAAATTCTACCAACAAAGAATCGTTACGAAGCGTACCTGCTACCGTAATTACGCCGCCCGTGGGGATAGACGTACCCAAAGCGATATAAAGAGCACCAGGGTTTTTAACGTCACCCAAAGTAAGTGCTTGCCCTTCGTAAGTTACACCGCCAGATACAAACGTAAACGCCGTGCCCCAGCTACCGTCTACAACCGGCAAGTTTTCATTTTCACTCGTCAATAACTGAATCCAATCAGCCTTTGCATTTGCATTTTTGCTGTCTGCTGCCACCTTCATTACGCCCAAGTTATAGCTCGTATATTCTACAGGAGGTACGTATACAGACCAACCGCTACCGTTCCATACAAACGAACTATCGGGAATAATGTATTTGGTTTTTCTGTCTTCACAAACAAACGTACCGCCGATAGAGAGTACGTCGTTTGTTTCAACGCTAAAGTCTTTTAAGTATATACCGCCTTCAAAATCCTGCACCTTAGCATTCGCCACTTCGCCGTTTATCTTGATACCTTCGCCACTTATACAGGTATAATAAGCCCAAACGCCGCTGTTGTCGCCCGTGCCGAACAACCACAAAGTTGTGTTGTTTGCATTTACATTACCTTCCGTACTGTGAAGGTGTACAACCAACTCGTCAACGTTATATTCCGTATACGCTACGTATTCTACCCAAGCCGAACCGTTATACTGCAACTGACAGTTATCAAAGATAAACTTCTTTTCCGTGGTTTCGTTATAGTACGTACCGTCGATTTTCAATACGTCGCCCGCAACCGCCGTTGTCCCCCAAGCAATGCGGAACGCACCGGGCTGTTTGATATCCGTCGTGGAAAGCTGCGTATTATTCAACCACAAACCGTCGCCGCTACCAGCTTCGAAGGTGTATACGTTATCCCAATCCCCTGCGCCAAACGAGTTACCGTCGCCGTCTTCAGGGGTAAGAGAAACAGCCGAAGCACTGCTATCAACATCCGCTTTTATTGCGCTTAAATTGTAAACCGTGTAGTTGATATACGTTTTCCAAGACGTGCCGTCAAATTGCAAATAGCAATCGTCAAAGACAATCTTCTTATCGGTCGTTACGTTATAATATGCACCGTCGATTTTCAAGATATCGCCCGCAACCGCCGTTTCGACCAAATTGATAAAGAACGCGCCGGGCTGCTTGATATCCGTCGTGGTAAGCTGCGTATCGTTCAACCACAAACCGTCGCCGCTGCCCACTGCAAAGGTATATACGTTATTCCAATCACCTGCGCCGAACGAGTTGCCGTCGCCGTCTTTAGGAACGATGTGAATGGAAGTTGGATCACCGCTATCCGCCCTGATTGCGCTTACGTTATAAACCGTGTTTACGTAAGGAATCCAAGCCGTACCGTTCCATTCGAACTTGCTTTCTTCAACGACGTATCTTACTCTAAGGTTTTCATTGTAGAAAGTACCGCCGATAACGAGGACGTCCCCTTTCGCCGTCGCGCCTTCTCCCAAACCAACGAACATATTGTTCGGGATTTTAATATCGCCCATCGAAATTTGTTTACCGTTCAGGGTTACGCCAACGCCGCTACCTGCGGTAAACGTCAATTTTTCCGACCAAGTTCCGTCAGTAACTTCAAACGCCCCGCCGTCTGCCCTGTCAAAGTATACAGCCGTCGCCGAACTGCCGTTGCCAATCGCAACTTCACCGATTTCACCGGTCGTATACGTCAACGCAGACCAACCAGAGCCATTCCATTGGAAAGAGCTTGCGTCGACGACGTATTTTACGTTTTGCGATGCGCAATAGAAAGTACCCGCAATCGTGATAATATCGTTTTCATTTAAAGCTTCGAATTCCCAATAGAACCCGTCGCCCGTACTCTTAATGCCGCCGGGCGTTTTCGAAACGCCGTTCACCGTAAAGCTGCCTTTTGCAACCGTGAAAGCGTAATTCCAACTTAAAACAGGCAACGCCTCGCCGTCCGCTCTTTGCAAGTACAAGACGTTGTTAAGCCCGCTTGCACCGCCTACGTTACTGTTTCCGTGCAGCATCAAGGCGCCGATATTATGTACCGTCATAGGAGCCGTGAAAGCAATCCATTCGCTGCCGTTATAGAAAAATCCGCAGTTTTCAAAAACGAATTCCGTATCGAGGGTTTCGTTGTAGAAAGTACCGTCTAATACAAATTCGTCGCCAACAGCCGCAGTTTTGCCTAATGCGATATAAAAATCGCCAGGACGTTTGATTTCCCAACCCTCGTACGCTTCGCCGTTCCACAAAACACCGTCGCCAGTGCCCGCAACAAAGGAGAATCTATTATCCCAATCCCCCTCCGCTTCAGGCTTTGCCTCCACCGTCGGATACGCGTAAATCACCGTCGTACTGGAACTACCCGTTGCGCCAAGCTTGGTGTACGTGTAGGTGTTTGCCGCAGCTTGTACCGTGATGCTTTCCGCTGCGGGCACGCTGAGCGCAACGCCCACGCCAAGACATACGGCGCAGCAAGCCGTAGCCACTAACGAAGCCAACCACTTCCATTTACCTATTTTCATCGTTACCTCCTTCTGGCTTTCAAAGGAAAAACCATTGAGAATTTAATTTTCTTTCCTAATTTTTGAAGTCTTGCGATAAAGCGGCGCTCTTCGACAAAAAACAATTAAACGTTTTGTTTGGCGATAACGCCAAACAGCCC
>JAZUCW010000184.1:0-6246 GCA_045639305.1 Candidatus Scatosoma sp. | reverse complement strand
TTTTTATCTACTTTTCACAAAACCGTATTTTTCCTTTTTATAAAAATTTATAAAAAGCCCGTTTTACTTGACAAAACCGCCGTTTTTCTATATAATAATATATCGTGAAAGTGAAACTGGGCGGATAGGACTTATCTTCCCCCACGGAAAAGGAGGAAACTATGGGCTGTGGAAAGAAAAGGAAAACTTTTCATAAATGCTACGGCGTGTTATTTGGGATTTTGACGCTGCTTGTCGGCGCGTTATTTATAATGCAGGTTTGGTCGATTTATCGTTCGCCGATAAAAAAACCGTATACCCTTGAAAATATTTCTACGCATTTTAAGGAAATTGCGCCCTTCGTTTGGGCTTGGGTGATTGCTTTGGCGGGGAATATTTTATTTTCGTTTATTTTCCCAAAAGAAAAAGAAAAGCCGCTCCAATATAAAGACGATGCTTTGGCTGTAAAACGTTTGCGTGCTCGCTTGAAAGACGATGGCAGATGCGTGGACGGTATCAACAAGGCAAAAGCGATTTCTATCGTGTTGTGGACGGTTTTTGGTTTGGCTTTTCTCTTTACCCTTGTGGTATGTCGTTTTTATTTATCCAAAACGGCGTATACGTCCGTGTTCGAATCGGAGTTTTTCTCCCAGCATAACGGCACGGCAGAGCGTTTGGTAAAAATTCTGCCTTGGATTTTTTCCACTCTTTTGCTTGCAATTGCCGCGATAGAGTGTACGGCGTACAGAAAAAGCAAGCAGGCGGCGGTGTTAAAAGCGCATATTGCAGAAAGGGCAAAGGCGCAAAAAGAAGCGAAACAACTTGGTAAGACGGAAGAGGATTTACAAAAAGACAAAATGCTGAAGGCTGTATCGGAAACGGTAGCCACTCTTGCGCAAAAAGGGCGTTTGAATCGCCTGCAGCCCCGTATGCAGGCTTGCATAAAAGAGCAAGAGAGGGAGCAGGTGCGTTATGAACGCATTTGCGAAGAGGTCGCGATAAAGCGTGAAAAGCAAGTGCGTAGAGAGGAACACAGAAAGAAAGTTTCCCGTATTTCTCCCACCGCGCTTTGGACGGTGCGGGCTTTGGTTTTTGTTGGGGCTGTGGTGCTGATTGTAATAGGCGCTAGCAACGGCGGTATGTTAAACCTTTGGGAAAAAGCGGAAAAGATATGCACGCAGTGCATCGGCTTGGGATAAGAAACGGTTTATATACGTCGCATTTCGGCGAAGAAACTGCGTATAAGGACGCATCTTAAA
This sequence comes from Candidatus Scatosoma sp., assembly GCA_045639305.1. Classification (GTDB taxonomy): domain Bacteria; phylum Bacillota; class Clostridia; order Christensenellales; family Borkfalkiaceae; genus Scatosoma. Next base: position 5,008 of record JAZUCW010000184.1, on the reverse strand, counting down.
ACAAAAACGGAACCTGCCCTCAGTTACATACAGGCGTATGCGCCTATCGGGCAGAACCGCGTGTTTTGTTCTAATCTGCAATCCTTCTCCACAGTTTCGTGTAACCGAGTGGTTACGTATGCCCAGTAAACTCCCGTCGGGGTACTCGTTTCGCCTTGTCTTGCTCGTATCTAACGCGTTTCTACGAATAGGTAAAGCAAAAGGATTTTTATGAAGAAATTTTTTGGAAAAATTAAAAGATGGTTTGTCAATCACAAGCCTTCCAAACGCCGTATTATTCAGTTGTATGCGGCGCTGCTCTATAATGCGAATATCAAAGGCTTTTTCAACGGCCAAATTTATAAAGGTCCCGTGAAAAACGTCTGTGTGCCCGGACTGAATTGCTATTCTTGTCCCGGTGCCGCGGCGTCTTGTCCTTTGGGAGCGTTGCAAAACGCTCTGTATGCTTCAAATACGAGTATGCTTGCCTATATATTCGGTACGATCGTCTTGTTTGGCTTGCTGCTTGGGCGCACGATTTGTGGGTTTTTATGTCCGATTGGGCTTGGGCAAGAACTCCTTTACAAAATCAAAACCCCGAAGCTCCGTAAAAGCAGGGCAACTTACGTAATGTCTTATTTAAAATACATAATCTTAATCGTGTTGGTCGTGGTGTTGCCGTTGATGTATGCTGTACCTGGGTTTTGCGAATATATCTGTCCGGCAGGTACGTTAGAAGGCGGCGTAATCTCGCTGTTTAACGAGGAAACGCGGGGACGACTTGGTATGCTCGGTCCTTTGTTTACGTGGAAATTTACCTTGTTGGTACTCTTCATCGTGGCAGGGATTTTCGTGTTCCGTTTCTTCTGTCGTTTCTTCTGCCCGCTCGGCGCGTTCTATGGTTTCTTCTGCCGCATTGCGTTGCTTGGGGTAAAACTTGATAAAAATAAATGTACCGACTGCGGTTTGTGTATCAGCGCTTGTAAAATGGATATTAAAAAGGTCGGCGACCACGAATGTATCCATTGCGGTGCGTGTATTGCCGTTTGCCCTGCTAAGGCGATTTCTTGGAAGGGTTCGAAACTTTTTGTGCGCGGCAACGAAACGCAGGCGCCGACGGCAGGGGAAGAATTAAAACCCTTGACGTCTATGTTAAAACCCGTACCCCCCACGGAAGAAAAATCCGTAGAAACCGTAGAGGTAAAAACAGAAACGACCTCTTTGCAAGAGGAGGTGCGCGATGAGTAAAGTAAAAAGAATTATCCTCGTTGCCGTGGCGGCGCTCGTGATGATTTCCGTGTTGATTTATTATAACTTTATCGACAAAGCGTTGGTATCGGGCGTAAAAATCGACGACGTTTGTCCGACGTTTTCCGTCCGCTTATACGATAACAAGGCGAAAGATTCGTATAAAGCAACGGAAGAAGAGTTCGTTTTGGAGGCGGAGCGCGGAAAGTTTGTGGTTATTAATTTCTGGGCGACGTGGTGTGGGCCTTGTAAGGCCGAATTGCCGCACTTTGACGAATTCCAAAAGGATTATGCCGAGGACGTAACGATTATTGCGTTAAACGGCGAAAGATCGCTTGGATACGAAGGATTGCGTGGATGGATAAACACCAACGAAGAAAGCAAGGATTGGAAGAATTTTGATATCCTGTTTGGGTATTACGATACGGAAACGAACGATTTATATAAGAAATTAGGCTTTACCAGCGGTGATTTGCCTGCAACCGTGATTTTGGACAGAGAGGGTAAAATCATTGAAAGCAGGGAAGGAAAAATGTCCTATGAAGAGTTGGAAAACATTATCGTTCCGTTATTAAAATATTAAAATACGAATATAAAAAAATTCCCGAAGCGTAACGCTTTGGGAATTTTTTTGTTTGTTTTCGATTATACAGTCTTACAAATCAAGTCGAAAGTTTCCTTATTGCCGTTTACCGTACCGATTCGCAAGACAACCGTTTGTCCCGCTTTTACGGTAATGGTCGTCAATTCCTGCCCTTTAAATACTTCCGAACCGATGCCGACGGAAGCATTGTCGCTGGTCGAGGTCAATACGTAGGTTACGTCGCCGTCCGTAGGAGCGGTCAAGCAGTAATAAACGTAGCTGCGGAGTTTCGTCGTAATCGACGTGGTTTCTTCCGTGATGAGGTAGGGGTTATCTTCCGTACCGGGCACCGCCGAGCTGTAGTAGAAACAAGCCGAAAGCCATGCGTTTTCCAACGCGACGCTCATTTCTTCGCCGAAGAGCTGCAAAATGCTGATAGGACGGTTAATCTTGGTATAGTTGACCAAGAACTCGTACAATTCTTGCGTAACGGGGTGTAAACCGTCTTTATTTGCGTAATTCTCATAGCAAACGGCGTTAGGGTCGGGATCTTTAGGAACGAATACGTTGTCGCCTTCAAAAGAACCGATGCCGCCGTAGTTGGAGATAAACCACGAATAATCTTTTAAAAGGTAATTGCCTTCCACCGTTTTTCCGTAATGAAGAGCGTAGGAATTGCTTACTTCGGCAAAGGTGGTAAAGGTACAACCCTCAAAAAGACGAGGGGCTTGTCTTGAGATTGCCGCGTAGATAATTTCGCCGGGCATTGCTTTCGTGCCCATACGGTAGTAACCAACCGTTTCGTCGTAGAAATAGCTGGCGCTATATTCTACGTCTTTAATAATGGTGCCAGTAGGCACGGTTGCCTTTTCCTTTAATTCTTTTGCGTAGACTTTTTGGTATACGCTAGAGGGTTCCCAGACGGGTTCGGCAATCCGCACGAAACGGAAACGAACGCGAGTACCCACTTCTCCGGTGAAAGAGAAAGTGCCTCTCCAATCGGGGCCAAAATACTTATTAGAACACGAAACGGTAGCAATCAAATTCCCGTTGTCCATCTTCGAGGCTTCATTACCAATGTAGTTTTCGTTTTCGTCTATTGGAATATAATGGGAACTTGCGTCGTGTTGCTTTAACGAAATGTTCGGGGTGTTCAAGGTGTAGAGCGCATATTGCCCTGCAGACTGAATGGAAAAGGACATAAATACGCAACCGCTGGTGCCGATTTCTACTTCAAAGTATCCTTCTTTCATTTGGTAGCGGTCAAAAGGTTCGCCGTTGCCTTTGATGCTCGTTGCGGTTTCAGGGTTTAAAAACGTGGGGTTTTTCTTTTCCGTGGGTAATTTGACGGGGGTTTGGCAGGTGGAACAAGCGCCGTTTTTATAGGTGTGTCCCAATGCCGAAAACTTTGCCGTTTCTTCTGCGTCGCATTGTTTGCACTCGTGGTGCTTTACGCCTTTTTCCGCACACGAAGCATTCGATACCAACGTCCAATCTTCCCAATCGTGAATATAGATCTCTTTTACGGTCGTGTGGGTCGGATTAAGGGTACAAATAAATGCTTGTTTCCCAAGTTCGGTGCAAGAGCCTTGTTGGATGATGTCGCTTTCCAACCATTCGTGCGCGTTCGTATCTACGGGAATGGAAGCTGTTTCTACGTGCGAGGGGTCGTCTTTGCAAACCCGCTTTTTTTCACCGCCCGCAATGCAGGTCGCTTCCGTTACCGTTTCCCATGCTCCCCAATTATGGACGTGTTCTTCCTCCTCGCCGCACGCCGAAAGGGGCAATGCGGAGAGAAGCAAGAGGGAAGAGAGAAAAACCGTTAAATTCTTTTTCAAATGTAACATAGTTGTTTCTCCGTTTGTTTACGAATTATAAGAGAACGTCTTATAATAGAAGCACATCAGCTGCCACGAATTTTCAATACCGTCGTAGTGCGCAGAATAGCGAACGACGTTGGTAATTGCGTCAAAGAGTTCCTTCGTCATAGGAGCAAAGCCGTACAATTCACCGCTGACTTGCCCTGCTTGATATACGTAGCCGTCAATCAAATCGGTGTAGTCGATACCGTTGACGTAGAAAATACGATCTTCTACGGGTCTATCCCAAGGATAATATTCAGCGGATTCATCGTCAACACGCATCGATTCGAGGATATACGTCAACGAATAGTTGTTGTCGAGATAGGTGGTGTAATGGGTTGCAAGATAGATAATGCTACCCATGCTGCCGTCCTGATTCTTCACGTGATAATAACCGTCTTCTTCGCAGTACATATACTCCATAGCACCTTGAACGAACAGAGTCCCTGTGGTCATATTTTGCGAGTAGTTGGTTGCCATCGGGGTAAATTCTTGTACGCTGTGGCCTTTGTTTTCAATGGTTACGTTGTACACAGCCGCCTTATCGTCGTAGGTGGTGCAAAGCAAATAATAGGTCGTGCCTGCTTCCATATAATAATAGAATTCAAAGTTATAATCGGGGTATTCTTGTCCGTCAATGATTTGCGTATCGGTGAAGGTCTTATACGAATATTCTCCAATCAATTCTTGGTTTTCGTTTGCCAACCAGCACATTGTATCAAGGGTACCCGTCGAATAGATATGGTATACCGCGCTTTCCGTCGGGATAAACTTGTATTTAAATCCACGAGGTTTTATTTCGAAAAGCACTTCGACGGTGTTGTCGCCTTCGTGCATTTCAATGGCGCCTTCAAAGGTGATACCGCGCATGGGGTCTTCAAAGGCTTCGTCTGCGTAGTTTTCGTAATAGCAACAAAGTTCTAACCATTCTTTATCGTGAGAAGGACCGTTCCAGTTTTGGTATTCGGTTACGTTCATCGTAATCATTTGCAAAACTTCTTTTATCTCTTGCGTTACGGTTACGTAGCCCCAAAGTCTGCCCGTGGGCTGGTTTGCCGCCCAAGCAAATTCTTCTACGGCGTCTTTAAGGTTAAAGCCGTTGGCAACGCAATAGTCGTTGTATGCCAAAATCCAAAGGCTGGTCGAGGGGCACCATTTCGAGGTGTACCAAACATTGGCAAGCAAGAGGGGACCGTTTTCGCTTCCTACGTGATAATAACCGTCTTTTTCGTTATACACGACGTCTGCGTATTCCTTGAATTGCGTGGTTGCGTTTTCGTCCGTATTCAAAACGTTTGCCGCGTCTCTGAAAACGTGCAAGTCGGATCGTAGCCAT
>JAZUCW010000183.1:0-2331 GCA_045639305.1 Candidatus Scatosoma sp. | reverse complement strand
CAAAGGTACGTTGCCCGTTCTTTCGCCAATACCCAAAAGCGAACAGTTGACAGCACTTGCCCCGTACAACCAAGCGCTGACGGCGTTGGCTACGCCCATATAAAAATCGTTATGCCCGTGCCATTCGAGCATTTCCGAAGTAACGTCCGAATAATGGTGTAACCCGTAAACGAGCCCGGGGACGCTGCGAGGAGGCGCCGCACCCGTAAAAGGCACGCCGTAGCCCATCGTATCGCACATACGGATCTTTACGGGAATTTTTGCCTCACGAGAAAGCTCAACGAGCGCGTTGACAAAAGGAACGACAAAACCGTACAAATCCGCACGGGTTAAGTCTTCCAAATGGCAACGAGGAGAAATCCCCGCCTCAAACGCTTGCTTTACTACGCCAAGATAATGATCGTACGCTTGCCTTCTCGTCATGTTCAATTTCTTGAAAATATGATAATCGGAACAACTAACGAGAATACCCGTTTCTTTAATCCCGATATCCCGCACCATCATGAAGTCTTCTTTTTTCGCGCGGATCCAAGTGGTAATTTCAGGGAATTTATACCCCAAAGCCATACATCTTTCCAACGCCTCTCTGTCCTTTTTCGTGTAGACGAAAAATTCGCTTTGGCGGATAATCCCCTTCGGTCCGCCAAGACGAGCTATCAACTTGTAAATATCCACGATTTGCTCTGCCGTATAGGGCGCACGGGATTGTTGTCCATCACGGAAGGTCGTGTCGGTAATCCAAATTTCTTTGGGCATATTCATCGGCACGCGGCGATGGTTAAACGAAGTTTTCGGTACTTCGTCGTAGGGATAAATATCTCTAAACAAATTGGCGTTTGCAACGTCTTGCAGGTCGTATTTGTATTGATCCTGCTCTAATAAATTACTCATGGGATTGAATTCGATCATATTTTTCTCCTCCACTTTATTTTTTCGATTAAACACTATATAATAATTTATTATATCGATTATATACAAAATCAAGGGTAAATGTCAAGGATTTAGAAAGAAAAAATCTTTTTATTTTATAAAAAAATCTCTAAATATCAAAAAAACGCCCCGTGACGGAGCGTTTTTTTTAAAAAGCGTCTTTTGAAATTTTCCCCCAGCGTTTTGCAATGAACGCAAGTCTAAACGAAAGCGGCAACCAGCCAGTTGCTATAAAAAGGAGCTTATTCCAAAAACCTATTATCCTTTTTCTTCTATTCTTCGCTACGGCTTTCAACGCAGCTTCGGCTACCTTTTCGGGAGATTTTGCCGCAAGTTTTCCCCATAAACCCTGTTCTTTTATCTGTTTTTTGATATCCTCGCGCGTAGGAATCGCCCCTGGTAAAACCGTCGTTACGTTTACGCCTTCTCCTTTCATTTCTTGACGCAGTGCAACGGAAAAGGAGGTAAGCGCGCCTTTTGTGGCACTGTAAATTGCAAAATAGGGCATCGGGTATACACCCGAAACACTGGATACGTTGAGAATTTGCAAACGTTCCGCCCGATTTTCAATAGCAAAACGACACATCGACACCGCCGCTTCGAAATTCACCCGACATTGAAAGACGAGTTTCTCCTCCGTATACTCGGTAAGCCCCTTTTGCACGTCTACCCCCGCCACGTTGGCAAGAAAAGAAATTTTGCACCCGCCCTTTACGATTTCCTCTCTCAACGCATACCTGTCCCTTTCACTTGACAAATCTGCCGGATAAGAAAGAATCGTTATCCCGGGAAATTTCTCCTTAATTTCTGCCTGTAACGCCGTCAATTTTTCCAAGCTTCTGCCCGTTAAAATCAAAGGATACCCACGCTTTGCCAACGCATACACAAACGCCTTACCCAAGCCGCCCGTTGCACCCGTTATCAGCGCGTATCCCGTTTGTTTTTCTTGTTCTTTTCCCATTTTTATCCCCAAAGCGTATCAGGATTTAAGCCGAATACCTGCACGACTTCCATATATTCCGAATTGAAAATATCTTCGGGGGTTACGATACCTCCCCCGTTGGAATCAATATCAATACCAAACTTTTTATAGGCGTACCAAACCACGTGCGAGCAATGCGTTTTCGTTATATTCTCTTCATATTTCGGAGCAAACACGCCCGGATAGAGATTATATTCTAATCCGCGCAGATGCTCAAACCCGTACTTGGCAACCTCTGTTTTTATCTTTTCGTCGATTTTAGGGCGCAACAAAATAAAATTGGGACGAATTTCAAAAGTATTGACGTAATTAATCATACTCTTTAACCCTGGCTCCATCGCTTCTAAAATCAAGCGCGACCGCCCGTTGACGACCAAGGCAGAGTGTCCAAAACGCCACCAGGAGACCCGCATAGAATT
>JAZUCW010000182.1:0-3146 GCA_045639305.1 Candidatus Scatosoma sp. | reverse complement strand
TCATCATAAAGATATGCGCGGCGTCTTGCGTAAAGCAACGCACACGGAACAAGCCGTGTAACTGTCCCGATTCTTCGTGACGGTCTACAATCCCCAGTTCGCCCATACGGATAGGCAAATCTTTATAGCTGTGCGGCTCGTTCTTATACACCAAAATACTACCGGGGCAGTTCATCGGCTTGATAGCGAAGTCTTCTTCGTCCACCTTCGTCGTGTACATATTATCGCGGTAATGGAACCAATGCCCCGAGGTTTCCCAAAGAGTACGGTTGAGCATAATCGGGGTCTGGATTTCCACGTACCCCTCTCTCGTATGAATTTGGCGCCAATAGTCCACGAGGGTGTTTTTCAATACCATACCGTTGGGCAGGAAGAAGGGCAAGCCTTTCCCCTCGTTCATCATCGCAAACAATTTTAATTCCTTGCCAAGTTTCGTATGGTCGCGCTTTTTCGCTTCTTCGAGCATGGTAAAGTACGCTTCCATCTCGTCTTTTTTTGCAAACGCCGTGCCGTAGATACGGGTGAGCATCTTGTTATGCTCGTCCCCTCTCCAATACGCGCCCGCAATGCTCGTGAGCTTAAACGCCTTGATTTTACCCGTCGAAGGAAGATGAGGACCGCGGCAAAGGTCGGTGAAGTTGCCCTGTTTATAGAAGGAAATCGTTTCCCCTTCGGGCAGTTCTTCAATCAGCTCTACCTTGTAATTTTCGCTGTATTCTTTCATCAAAGCAATCGCCTCGTCCTTGGGCAGGGTAAATCTTTCAATGGGCAAATTGCTCTTGATGATCTTTTGCATTTCCGATTCAATTTTTGCAAGATCCGACTGCGTGATCGGCGTAACGAAATCGATATCGTAATAGAACCCGTTTTCGATGACGGGGCCAATCGACAATTTACAGGTCGGGTATATCGTTTTGAGCGCCTGCGCCAATACGTGTGCGCAAGTGTGGCGATATACTTGTAACCCCTCTTTTTCTTTCAACGTAACGATTTCCAAGCTGTCGCCCTCTTGCAATACGTGCGACAAATCGACGAGTACGCCGTTTACCTTTGCACACACCGCGTTTCTCGCAAGCCCTTCGGAAATCGCCTGCGCCGCCGCCATTGCCGTCGAGTTTTCACCAAGCTCCATCTTATCGCCGCTCTTTAAAATAACGTTCATATTTTCTTCCTCCATAGGTAGGTTTTCTTTTCAAAACAATAAAAAAATCCTTAAACTCCCACAAAGAGTTTAAGGACGCAACACCTCGTTTGCGCGGTTCCACCTTAATTGCCGCAAAAATCGCAGCCACTTTTTCAGCTTTTTATCGAACGTAAAGCGGTTTCACCCTTCCTTCCCGTTTATCCGTCTCACAGCCAAGGACGGACTCTCTGAAAAACCGAAACGACGTTACTTGTCTTTACGGTCTCTATTGTAATCCTTTTCCCGCTCGTTTGTCAACCTTTTTTTAGCGTCTTTTAACAAAAAACCGCTTTTTCCCCGTAATATTTCTCTAAAAACGCGCGCGTATCCTCGTCGGCGTCGCCAAAACAATACACCCGTTCCGCACCGCCAAGTAAAATTTCCCCCACGGGAGATTCCACGCCCGTCAAAAGACTGCGGGAAAGAGGTCGGTATTCCTCGTCGTATACTCTGCCGTTTTTTAAAAAGAGTTTCCCTTCCCCGTCCTCGGCAAGAAAGGTCAAAAACCCCTCCATGGACGCCTCGCCCATATCGGTAGGCACGTAGTCGACGATCCCCTCCCAGCGTTTTTTCAGTTCTTGCAAGCGGAAATGATACACCCCGTCCAAGCAATACCGTTCCGAACCTCGGATTTTACGCAAAATATGCGCGCGGTCCTCCCGATAATCCGCCGCCACGAGCGCCGTCAACAGCAAGCGGCGCTGCCTTTTTTTCAAAAGCGGCAACGCCAAGCGTTTTTCAAAAAATTCGTATTTATAGCCCACGGCAAGCACGTCGGCAATATGCTCTTCGGCAAACTTTCGAACGTAGGGACAGTATTCCCGTTCGGTACGGAAAGCAAGCTCCGTTTCCTCGCCGTTCTTTTCTAAGTCGATGGCGGCGGGCAAAAAGGAAAACCGCTCTCTAACTTTCCCGTAAAGATAGGACATATACAGTCCGTCAAACCCGTTTTGCGTTATCGTTATTTCTTCCACACCATTATTGTATGCCGCAAACGCGAAATTATTTATTAGAAACGGATTTCCTTGCGCTTTCTTTACCTGGTTTTGCTTGACTTAAAAGAGAAAAGTTTATATAATATAGAAGTGAAAATTTTTAAAAACGGTTCTCCGAGAAACGGAGACGGGAGGTCGTCTTATCATGGATATGAAGTCTGTGGAAAGCAAATGGCAAGCAAAATGGGAAAAATCCAAGCAAAACGTTTTCAATAAGAAAAACGTAGACAAAAAGCTGTACGTTTTGGAAATGTTCTCCTATCCCTCGGGCGCAAAACTGCACGTAGGACATTGGTATAACTACGGTCCTACCGATTCGTACGCGCGCTTTAAAAAGATGCAAGGATTCGAAGTCTTTCAACCGATGGGCTTTGACGCGTTTGGCTTGCCCGCAGAAAACTACGCGATAAAGACGGGTATTCATCCCAAGGATTCTACGGAAAAGAATATCGAAACCATGCAGCAGCAGCTCCGCAAAATGGGGGCTATGTTCGATTGGTCGGCAGAGATTACCACCTGCAACGAGGATTATTATAAATGGACGCAATGGCTGTTTTTACAGCTGTATCATAAAGGGCTTGCTTATAGAAAAGAAGCCCTCGTCAACTGGTGTCCTTCCTGCGAAACGGTATTGGCAAACGAACAGGTCGTCGGCGGCGTTTGCGAACGCTGTAGCTCTACCGTACTTCGTAAGGATATGACCCAATGGTTCTTGAAAATTACCGATTACGCAGAAGAGCTTTTGCAAGATCTCGACGGTTTGGATTGGCCGGAAAAAACGAAACTTATGCAAAAGAACTGGATTGGAAAATCCACCGGCTGCGAAATCCATTTCGAATGTGAGACGGGCGACGATATCACCGTCTTTACCACCCGTCCCGATACCGTGTTCGGCGTCAACTACGTCGTACTTGCCCCCGAACACCCCCTCGTGGAAAAACTGAAAGCGGCACATCCCGAACGCGCGG
>JAZUCW010000181.1:0-7790 GCA_045639305.1 Candidatus Scatosoma sp. | reverse complement strand
ATAGCATAAAAAATAAAAAACGCCTCCAATCGAGTGCGGCGTAGTCTTTTTCGGTGTGGCAAATGCTAGAAAAACGTTCGGCAAAATTTCATAAGGTAGAAAGAGGACAAACGCTTGCGGAGATTGCGGAGTATTTTTCCACGTCCGTTTATTTGCTTGTGAAAGAGAACGGATTGCAAGCCCCGATTTTCGTCGGACAGGTGCTTGCCGTTCCAAAGCAAAGAGGGGATTTGTACGTAGTAAAAGAAGGGGATACGAAGGAGTTGCTTTGCGGCAGTATAGAAAGGTATGAAGAATTAAACGGAAAAAATTTTTATATTGGACTTAGGGTGCTATTATAAATAGCACAAAAAGAAGGGATAGGGCATAGGATATAATAGTAACGATACGCGACTGAAAATTTTTCGGATCTATTCGTAACAGGAGGTAACCCTATGTCCTTTTATTCCAATTTCCAATCGGATAAATGCCCGGGCTCGGTAACGGGCAATCCGTTAAACGGCTTGGCGGAAAAGGTGTGCATACAGGTAGAAAAAATTTTTGATGCTTGCATACAGCAGCGCCAAATTGAAAATTATACCCTTACGCTTACTGATTTGACGCCCGCCGACCCTACATATCCTTTGACTTTCGTGTCCGCGCGTTCGCTCTCTGCCGAGGCGACGGTTTCGGGGCTTTCTATCGAACGGCAAGCCGACAAACAATGTGCGCGCGTGCAGGCAACCGTTTCCCTTCCCGTCGAGGTATTATATACCGACACGGCGGGTGTAGACGGCAGTGCGACGGCGACGGTTTCAATGCCCGTTGACGTGCTTCTCTTCGTACCTGCCCCGTCCATTATTCCATTTACGGTAAAGGCGGTGGCGAGCGTCGTAGCGCCTGACGGCACGTACGATGCGGAAACGCAAGGCTTTATTGTCAGTCTTTGCGCAACGATTATTTTAAAGATATCGATGCCCGTCGAACTGTTGGTGCCTGCGTATGGATATTGCGTACTTCCGCCTGCGCAAGAATATTCGCAGGAGGTATGTTCGGGATTTTTCGAGCTGCCTTTGTACCCGCAAAGTCACCGCGGCGGCTGTAAAAATTGTAACAATTCTTGTAATAATTAAAAAAACCGCGCAGCGAAAACTGCGCGGTTTTTCTTTGCGTTGCTTAATAGTTGGAAAGGTCGGAAGGGAAGTTGATGGTCAAGCTGTCGTGCAAGGTTGCCGTTTCGTGATAAATGAACCCGTTGAACAGCTTTTTATAGCCTTCCGCCGCCTCGTCCTTTTGCAAGATAACACCCTTAATTTGCGTAAGTTGGTTGTTCTCGTCCAAAACGATGGTATAGCTAAGGTTATAGCTTGCGCGTACGGTATTGGGGTCGATATTATATTGACGGAGCTGCGCCAACATAGCAGAGGGATTATAGCTGCAATATCTTACGAGGTCGCCGATGCTCAGGGCGTTCATATCAAAGCTGATTTTGTACGCGTGTTCCGCTTCGTTTTTATACAACTTCACGTTGCTGCAATTGGTGGTGAATTCTGCGTACGAATCGCCGAGTACCTCGGAAATAATATCCAAAACCTTCACGGAAGGTAAGGACGCTTTGAATTGCGATACGATGGAAGCGGTCGTGGGGTATTGATCCGTAACCGTCTGGTTGTTCGCACCGTATGCAGGCGCGTTGGTGATTTGCTTTTGATAATACGTGCCGTTCGTAACGTACTGGTATGCGGAAACGTCGTAATCGATTAAGGTTGACGAAGTGCCTACGAGCATAACCGCCTTGCTGTCGGCGATGGTCTGGTATGCGTATTCGAATACTTCAGGAACGGCTTGCGCTTCTCCTTCCGCAGGGATTTCCGCCTCCCATTTTGCCAAGCAGCTTGCGTTCAAGACTTCTTTTACGTTGTCTAATTTTGCGTGCAAGAGGGAGCTGTTGATAGCTTCCATGGTGCTCGAATATTGCGTGTAGAGTTTATCCATGCTTTCCAACCCGTCCGTAGCCGCGCTAAAAAGGGTTTGGAAACTTGCGTAAGCGGCTTCCTGTTCGGCTGCGGAAATCTGATCGAAGATGAATTCGTCTTTGGGTACGTTGATAGAAGGACCGTTGTTTACGGGTTTTTCACCGTTGTCGCTATCGCCGCAGGCACTGAAAGCGAACAGCGAGGTTGCCGCAAGGGCGATTGCAAGAAATTTACTGATTTTTTTCATGATTTTTACTCCTTGAAAATAAAATATTTTCGATATACTATCATAATACCTTGCGATAAGAAAAATGTCAAGTGCTTTTCTTGATAAAAGACTTTTTGTAAAGATAAAATTCTTGCTTTTTTTTAAAAGAAATGCTATAATAAGCCTATGAACGTATATGCTATCAGTGATTTGCATCTTTCCTTTACTTCGGACAAGCCCATGGACGTTTTTGGGGGTAATTGGGAAGGGCATTTTGAAAAAATAAAATCCGATTGGCTCGAAAAAGTACGGGAAGACGACGTCGTTTTAATCGCGGGGGATATCAGTTGGGCGATGAAGCTCGACGATGCGATTATCGATTTAAACGAGTTGGCGGCTTTGCCGGGGAAAAAGGTGTTTATCCGCGGCAACCACGATTATTGGTGGAACGGAATTACCAAGCTGCGCGATCGTGCGCCAAACGACAGTTTCGTCTTTTTGCAGACGGGCGCGGTTCGCATCGGCGAGTTCGTTATCGTCGGTTCGCGCGGGTGGACTTGTCCTGGCAGCGCCGATTACACCGAGCAGGACCAAAAGCTCTATCTTCGCGAAGCGGAGCGTTTTCGTCTTGCCTTTTTAGAGGCGCAAAGAGTAAAGCAGGAAGGGGATAAGACGATTGCGATGATCCATTATCCGCCGTTTGGAATAAAGAGCGAAAAGACCCTCTTTACCGACCTGTTTGAAAGCAACGGCGTAGAAAAAGTCGTCTTTGGGCATATCCACGGTTTGGCGTATTTTCCCATGAAAACGGAGCGTCGGGGGGTCGAATATCTTTTGACTTCTTGCGACAAAACGGCTTTCCGTCTTATAAAAATCTATTGATTTTTACTTTTCTTAGAAAAAAGAGGAAAAAAGTGCTTGCCGAACCCTTTACAACACGAAAAAAAAGTGTTATAATGGTAGGTGGTAAAGCGAAACAATCCAATCGGCTAATTGCGTCTTGAACGTTTCGTTTCAAGGCGTTTTTTTTTAAACCGCAGTATACGACGGAGAAAGGAGAATGATATGCTCGAAAGAAAAGATTTGTTAGGACTTATCGATGCAACGGAAGAGGAAATTACCGCGATTCTTGACCTTGCACAGCAGTATAAAAACCGCATCAAGCAGGGCGAAAAGAAAATGTCCTATTTGGAAGGCAAAACGGTAACCGTTCTTTTTTATGAAAACAGTACGAGAACGCGGACGAGTTTTGAACAGGCGGCGAAATACCTTGGCGCAACGACGATCAATATCGTTGCGGGAAATTCTTCCGTTGCCAAAGGGGAAACCCTCGTGGATACGGGCAAGACTTTGGACGCACAGAAAAACGATTTTATTATCATGCGCCATCCGATGGGCGGCGCGCCGTATCTTTTGGCAAAGACGGTCAAGGCGGGCGTATTAAACGCAGGGGACGGTATCAACGAACATCCTACGCAAGCCCTTCTCGATATGCTGACGATGCGTGAACATTTCGGCTCGTTAAAGGGTTTGAAAGTCGCGATTCTCGGCGATATCAAACATTCTCGCGTGGCAAAATCTAACCTTTTCGCCTTGAAAACGATGGGTGCGGAAGTGTATATGTACGCGCCGAAAACCTTAATCCCGACGGGGATTGAAAAGTTGGGCGCAAAAATCTGTTCGTCGAGAGAAGAAGCGTTAAAAGATGCGGATGTCGTGATGGGGCTTCGAATTCAGCTAGAACGCCAGCAGGCGGGGAACTTCCCTTCGCTTGGCGAATACGCTGCAAACTACGGCGTAGACGAAAAACTGCTTGCACTTGCAAAACCGAACGCGATCGTTTTGCATCCTGGCCCTGTGAATCGCGGTGTGGAATTGACCAGCGGCGTTATCGACCACGCGCAAAGCCGTATCGAAGATCAAGTGCTTTCGGGGGTTGCCGTGCGTATGGCGGTATTGACCTTGCTCAACGAATATAGAGAATATCAAAAGAACGGAGGGGACAAACAATGATTATCAGAAACGGCAACGTGGTTTTAAAAAATTCCGTAGAGAAAAAAGATATTCTCGTACAAGAGGGTAAAATCGTAGAGATTGCCGACTATATTCCCGCAAACGGCGAAACGGAAATCGACGCGGCGGGCAAACACGTTTTCCCCGGGCTTATCGATATGCACGTGCATTTGAGAGAACCGGGTTTTGAAAAGAAAGAAGATATCGAAAGCGGTTCGAAGGCGGCGGTTAAGGGCGGTTTCACGCAGATTTGCTGTATGCCCAACACCAACCCCGTAACGGATAATAAAGTCGTCGTTACCTATATCAAAGCGCGCGCCAAGGAAGTAAATCTTTGTAAAGTCCACCCTATCGGCGCCATCACGAAAGGCTTGAAAGGGGAAGAAATGGCGGCGATTGCCGGCATGAAAAAGGCGGGTGCGGTTGCAATCTCCGACGACGGTGTGGCGGTGAAAAACGCGCGACTTATGCGCCTTGCAATGGAATACGCAAAGGGTTTTGATATCAAATGCCTTTGCCACTGCGAAGACAAGGACCTCGTAGACGGCGGCTCGGTACACGAAGGGTTAAACGCTACCATCGCGGGATTAAAAGGGATTCCCCGCGCGGCGGAAGACGTTATTATCGCAAGAGAAATTGCTCTTTCGGAGGAGCTCGATACTCCCGTGCATATCTGCCACGTTTCCACGTACAGCGGCGTGCGTATGATTCGCGACGCAAAGCGTGCAGGGATCAAAGTTACGGCGGAAACCTGCCCCCATTATTATGCGTTTACGGACGAAATTATCAAAACGTACGACACGAATACGAAGGTCAATCCGCCTATTCGTGAAGAAATTGACAAGCAAGCGATTTTGCAGGGCTTGAAAGACGGTACGCTCGATTGTATCGTAACCGACCACGCGCCCCACCACGCAGACGATAAAAACGTCGAATACAATTTGGCGGCGTTCGGGATTAGCGGTATTGAAACTTCCTTCGGGTTTGCCATTACCTACCTTTACAAGGCAGGCGTGCTGACTCTTAACGAGATCGCGGAAAAGATGTCCTACGCCCCCGCGCAGATTTTGGGGCTTGACGGCGGCGAAATCAAAGAGGGCGGCGTTGCCGATTTGACGATTGCCGATTTGGACGAAGAGTGGGTTATCGAGCCCGAAAACTTCGTCAGCAAGGGCAAGAACAATCCTTTCGGCGGGCAAAAGCTGTTCGGCGCAGTGAAGTATACCGTCGTAGACGGCGAAATTAAGTATCAGGCGTAAAAAGACAATAAATTGATAAAAACATAAAGAGGATATATATGATTACGGATAAACTTATTGACGGTATTATTGCCATGCAAAACCCCACCTGCGTAGGTTTAGATACGCTGTTCGACTATTTGCCTGACGATATGAAGGCGGGGGCAAAGACCTTTGAAGACGTAGCGGAGAGGGTTTTGGAATTTAACAAAAACCTTATCGACAGTATCTACGATATCGTTCCTTCGGTAAAGGTGCAAATCGCGTACTATGAAATGTACGGCGTAGCGGGGATGAAAGCGTATTACGAAACCTTGAAATACGCGGCGGAAAAAGGCTTGGTCGTCATTGCGGACGCAAAGCGTAACGACATCGGCTCGACGGCGTCTTGCTATGCAAAGGCGTTTTTAGGGGAAACACAGGTCAACGAAAACTCGATTGCGGCGTTCCCTTCCGATTACGTAACCGTCAACGGGTATCTTGGTTCGGACGGTATTTTGCCTTTCGTAGAACAATGTGAAAAGAACGATAAGGGGATTTTCGTGTTGGTAAAAACCTCCAACCCTTCGGGCGCGGAAATCCAAAATATGGTTTTGGAAAACGGTATGCCTATGTACGAATACGTCGGCGGTTTAGTGGAAAAATGGGGGGAAAGCACGATTGGCAAATACGGTTATTCGGCAGTCGGCGCGGTCGTTGGCGCAACCCATCCTACGGAAGCGGCTAGACTTCGCAGCGTATTGCCGCACACCTTCTTCTTGATCCCTGGCTACGGCGCGCAGGGCGGTAACGCGGAAATGTTGAAAAGCTGCTTTGGCGCAGACGGATTGGGCGGGGTAGTCAATAACTCCCGCGGGATTTTGTGTGCGTACAAGAAAAACGGCGGCACGTATACGGAGGCGGCGCGCGCGGCGTGTATCGCAATGCAGAAGGACCTTAGCTCCGTAATTGGAAAAATGGGAAAATAAGAAAATGAAAGATTATATCGCAACCGTTGTAAAAAACGAAAAAATTGCGGAGAATATCCACGCAATCACCTTTGCATTGGACGAAGATATCGCCGTTCGCTGTGGACAGTTTGGAAATATTTCCGTGGGCGGTACGCACCTTTTGCGTCGTCCGATCGCCATTTGTAAAGTGGATGGCAGAGAGGTTACTTTTTGCTATCAAATCAAGGGTGAGGGTACGCAGAAATTGAAAGCGGTGGAGGCAGGTACGCGTTTAAACGTACTTATGCCCCTTGGTAACGGTTTTTACGTGGAAGAAACGGAAAAGAAAGTCGCGCTCGTTGGCGGCGGCGTCGGCGTGTTCCCGCTGATTTCCGTTCTCCGTCAGTATGCGGCGGAAAAAGAGATCGCCGCGTATATCGGGTATCGCAATAAAGGCGCGGTTTGCGGCGTGGAAGAATTTGCCAAAGCGCAAAAATTCATCGCCGTTACCGACGACGGCAGCTACGGCGCGCAGATGAACGCCGTACAAGCTTTCCAAGCGGATTTAGAAAAAGGCAACCGCCCCGACGTCGTATTGGCTTGCGGACCTACGCCTATGCTCCGCGCGTTGAAAGCGTTGGTGCAAAAGGAAAACCTGCCTTGCTACGTGTCTTTGGAAGAACGTATGGGTTGTGGTATCGGCGCTTGCCTTGTTTGCGTTTGCGATTTGACGAACGGCAAACGTGCGCGCGTATGTAAAGACGGACCCGTGTTCAACGCGGAAGAAGTAACCTTATAAGGCGAGGTGCAGATATGGCGAATTTATCGGTAAATCTTTGTGGAGTAACTTTGAAAAACCCCGTCATTGCGGCTTCGGGGACGTACGGGTTTGGGAGAGAATTTAACGAACTGTACGATATCGGCAAAATCGGCGGCGTATCGACCAAAGGGTTGACGTTAGAACCCCGTTTGGGTAATCCCGTTCCCCGTATCGCGGAATCGCGCGGGGTTATCCTCAATGCGGTAGGGCTGCAAAACCCCGGCGTGGAGCATTTTATTGAAAACGACCTTGCTTGGCTGAAGGGCACGGGTACTTGCGTGATTGCTAACGTCGCAGGCAAGACTTTGGACGATTATACGAACATTTGCGCCCGTTTGGACGGGTTGGTGGATATGATTGAGCTGAATATTTCCTGCCCCAACGTAAAGAGCGGCGGTATGGCGTTTGGTATCCAACCCGACTCCGTTTACGAAGTAACGAAAGTGGCGAAAGGGGCGCTTAAAAAGACGCCGCTTATCGTTAAGCTTTCCCCCAACGTAGAAAGTATCGCGGCAAATGCAAAGGCGGCAGAAAAAGGGGGCGCGGATTGTATTTCCCTCATCAATACGTTGACGGGTATGGCAATTGACATCGAAAGAAGAAAACCGATTATCGCCAACAACACGG
>JAZUCW010000180.1:0-1780 GCA_045639305.1 Candidatus Scatosoma sp. | reverse complement strand
AGTTCGCCTCGTATTCCGTCCCGTTCATCAAAATGATACGGGTCTTGGTGTACGGGTCGGTTTCCCGCTTGTCGTACGCCTTAGGGTAAAGCTGTTGCCAATTTTGCAAATGCTTTTCAATGGGTAGTGCTTTTTCTTTAAACGGATTCATAGTATCCTCCTTTTACCGTGCTCCCATTATACCCTTTTGCAGAATTTTCTATACAAAAAAAGACGGAGCTTTTCCGCCCCGCCTTTTCAAGCCGTTTTCAATTTTACACGATACCGTGCGCCATCATCGCTTCTGCGACCTTTTCAAAGCCCGCAATATTCGCGCCCATTACGTAATTCCCTTCAAACCCGTAACGCTTTGCCGCGCTTTCGATATTGCGATAGATATTGACCATAATCGTCTTTAATTTTGCATCTACCTCTTCCGCCGACCAGAACAGTCTGCCCGAGGATTGCGCCATTTCGAGAGCGGAAGTCGCTACGCCGCCCGCGTTTGCCGCTTTTGCAGGCAAATAAACGACCTCTTTTGCGTTTTGGAACACCTCAATCGCCTCTAACGTGGAAGGCATATTCGCCCCCTCGGCAACGTATTTTACGCCGTTTTTCACAAGTGCCGCCGCGCTTTCCCCGTCGATTTCGTTTTGCGTTGCGCAAGGCAATGCTACGTCGCAAGGAATCGTCCAAATCCCCTTGCAACCCTCTACGTATTGCGAACCGGGGACTCTGTTTGCATATTCTTTAATACGCGCACGTTCAACCTCTTTAATCTGTTTTACCACGTCGAGTTGAATGCCGTTCGGGTCGTAAATATAGCCGTTAGAGTCGTACATGGCTACCACCTTTGCCCCAAACTGCTGTGCTTTTTCGCAAGCGTAGATGGCTACGTTACCGCTGCCCGAAACGATTGTAACTTTGTCTTTAAACGAGTCGCCACGCACACGCATCGCCTCTGCGGTTATGTACACAAGCCCGTACCCCGTCGCTTCCTTTCTGACGAGCGAACCGCCGTAGGAAAGTCCTCTGCCCGTCAAAACGCCGACGTGTTCGTCACGGATACGCTTGTATTGACCAAAAAGATACCCAACCTCTCTCGCGCCTACGCCGATATCCCCTGCGGGAACGTCCGTGTCTGCGCCGATATGACGGAAAAGTTCGGTCATAAAACTTTGACAAAAAGCCATAATTTCTCTGTCCGATCTACCCTTGGGATCAAAATCCGAACCGCCTTTGCCGCCGCCAATCGGCAAACCCGTCAAACTGTTTTTCAAAATCTGCTCAAGCCCTAAGAACTTGATAACGGAAAGATTTACGGAAGGGTGGAAACGAAGTCCGCCCTTGTAAGGTCCGATTGCGCTGTTAAACTGTACGCGATAGCCCTTGTTTACGTGCACTTTGCCGTTGTCGTCTACCCAAGGCACACGGAACAAAATCGTGCGTTCGGGTTCGACAAAGCGTTCTAACAACCCCGCTTTCTCGTATTCGGGATGGGCGTTGATAACCGGCTCTAACGTCAACAAAATTTCCGTTGCCGCCTGATGAAATTCCTTTTCACCGGGATTGCGAGCCTTTAAATCTTCTAAAACTCTTTCCACGTAGCTCATAAATATACTCCTAAAAAAATAAATTTTAAAACCTAGTTAAATCGATTTTCTCGATATGTATATATATTAGCACCTTTGCCCAAGAAATGCAACGATTTTAACGGGTAAAACGGGAAAAGATATAAAATAAAATTTGTTTTTTAACGGAAAAATAACTGTTTTTTATGTTTTTCATAAGCGTTGCTTAT
>JAZUCW010000179.1:0-12044 GCA_045639305.1 Candidatus Scatosoma sp. | reverse complement strand
TGGCGCATAGCTGGGTTATGGATTATCCCACCGAATACGAGGCGTTCCGCGCGTATGCAAACGCCTATCCCGACAACTGCTTACTTCTCGTAGATACCTACGATACCCTCAGAAGCGGCGTGCCTAACGCGATTAAGGTCTTTAAAGAACTTCGTTTGCAAGGACACGAACCGAAAGGGATTCGTTTGGACAGCGGCGATTTGGCGTACCTTTCCAAAAAAGCGCGTAAAATGATGGACGAGGCAGGGTTCCCCGACGCGAAAATCTGCGTTTCGGGGGATTTGGACGAACGCTCGATTAATTCGCTGTTACAACAGGGCGCAAAAATCGATTCGTGGGGGGTAGGTACGAGATTGATTACCTCTGAGGATTTGCCTGCGCTTGGCGGCGTATATAAATTGGCGGCGGTTATTGAAAAGGACGGCAAAGTAACGCCGAAAATCAAACTTTCCGACAACACGGCGAAAATCACCAACCCTGCGTTTAAAAATTTGTATCGTTTGTACGACAAGGACAACGGTATGGCGATTGCCGATTTGATCACTTTGCACGACGAAAAGGTGGAAGAGGACAAACCGTTGACGCTGTTCCATCCCGTCGAGACTTGGAAAGAACACGAGGTGGAAAACTTCCACGCCGTACCCTTGCAAGAAACGATCGTAAAGGACGGAAAATTGGTCTATAACTTCCCTTCGCTTATGGATGTTCAAGCGTATTCGAAAGGGGAACTGGCAAAGTTCTGGGAAGAATATCTGCGTTTGGATATGCCGCAGCTTTACAAGGTCGACTTGTCGAAAAAACTGCACGCACTCAAAATTGAAATGATTGGCGCAATCCGCAAGGATGCGCAGGAAAAAAGTAAAGGAAAGAAATAAGTATGGCAAAGAAAACGGAAAAACAAAAACCCCTTTCTTTGAAAGGGTCTTGCCTTTGGGGATTGTTACTTTTTGCAATTCTCCTTATTATCGACCTTGTTACCAAGGTCTTGGCGCAAATGTATTTAAAAGGAAAATCGGTGGATATTATCCCCGGTTGGATTGGATTGACGCTCCGTTATAACGACGGTATGGCGTACGGAATGGGGGATAACGCGCCTGCTTGGGCGAAGATTCTCGTCATTGCAGGGACGGGGCTTTTGATGGCGATTTTCGCGGTTTTCTATTTCCGTTTGGATAAGAGAAGAAACTTCCTGCGCATCGCGCTCGTGTTTGTTATTGCGGGCGGCGTAGGCAATTTGATTGACCGTATCTATTACCGCGTTTGGGACGCAGAGGCGTTGTACGGCGTGCGGGATATGGTGGATTTAAGCCGTTTTGGGTTTGCGGTTTGTAATTTTGCCGACTTCTTTATTACGGGCGGCGCGGTGGCGTTGGTTTTGTCGCTTTTGTTCTTCGATAAGGACGCCGTTTTCCCCGTTGGGAAATACAAAACGCTTGCCAAAGAAGCGGAAGAATTGAAACTCGCAAAGAAAAAAGAAAAGGCAAAAACGAAGTCGGACGAGAAGAACAATGGATAAAAGGTTGTTCGTCGCCGAGGAAAATTGCAAACGCCTAGACTTGTTTTTAAACGAGCAATTAGAGGAGTTCACCCGTTCGCGAATAAAGAAACTTATCGAGGACGGCTGCGTGCAAATCAAAGGACAGCCGACGAAAAAGGCGGGCGCGGAAGTAAAGGCGGGCGACGAAGTAACGATAGAAATTCCTGACGCCGTCGAATACGCCGTGCAGGCGGAAAATATTCCGATTGATATCGTATACGAGGATAACGATTTTGCGATCGTCAATAAGCCGCAGGGCATGACCGTGCACGTAGGCAACGGCAACGAAAGCGGTACGCTCGTCAACGCGCTATTGTACGCGCTTGATTCCCTCAGTGGGATCGGCGGGGTATTGCGGCCGGGAATCGTGCACCGTATCGACAAGGATACGACGGGGCTTTTGGTCGTGGCAAAAAACGACAAAGCGCACGTTTCGTTGGCTTCGCAGATTGCGCAAAAGACCTGTAAACGCACCTATTACGCCCTTTTGGAAGGGGATTTAAAAGCGGATAGCGGTAGGGTGGTAACGGATATCGGCAGGCACCCTACGGACAGATTAAAAATGGCGGTTTTGCCCGACGGAAGGGGAAAGATTGCCGTTACCGATTATGCAGTTGCAGCGCGCTTTGGGACGGACTATACTTTGTGTAAATTTGATTTACAAACGGGGCGTACCCACCAAATCCGCGTGCACGCAAAACATTTGGGCCATCCCGTCGTCGGCGATCCCGTATACGGGTTTAAAAAGCAAAAAATCAAGGCGGACGGACAGCTTTTGCACGCGTGGCAGTTACGGCTGACGCACCCGACGAGCGGCGAGGAAATGACGTTCAACGCGCCTCTGCCCCCTGCGTTTTGTGAGATTTTGAAAAAACTTTGTAAGCAGTACGCCGTGGAGATAAACGGTTTTGCGGAGATTTTGTAAACTATGCTGAAAATTACGAAAGTAAAACGGAATAGCATTGCCAAAGAATTGGGTTTGGAGGTCGGGGACGAAATTATCGCTTTTGATAACCATCCTTGCGAGGACGAGCTCGATTATTTGTACTATTGCGAGACGGACGGCTTTTCGTTGACCGTGCGCGACCATCGAAGCGGCGAAGAAACGGTGGTCGAGATTGAAAAGGACGAGGGGGAAACGCTGGGTGTGGAATTTGAAAAAAACACCGCGATTCGAACCTGTCATAACCGTTGCGTGTTTTGCTTTGTAGACCAAATGCCCAAAGGCATGCGGGAAAGCTTATACGTCAAGGACGACGATTATTCCATGAGCTTTTCCTGTGGAAATTTCGTAACCTTGACCAATCTTTCAGACGAGGGGTTGGATAGAATTATCCGCTTGCAGCTCTCCCCCTTGTACGTTTCCGTGCACACGATGAACCCCGAGCTTCGGGTGAAACTTCTTCGAAACCGCCACGCAGGAAAAATTGTGGAGCAAATCGACAAGTTGGCAAAGGGCGGGATAAAACTCCATTGTCAAGCGGTTTTAGTTCCTAATGAAAACGACGGAGAGGAGCTTTGTTATACGGCGCGGCAGCTCTTTCAATACTACCCTATGGTACAAGATCTTGCCTGCGTGCCGACGGGGATTACCAAATACCGCGAGGGGTTGTATCCGATTGCGGACGTGGACGGGGAATACAGTAAAAAACTCCTTGATACCGTCGACAAGCTCAACGCCGAATTCGGTGTGCCCTTCCTGTTGCCTGCGGATGAATATTTCGTCAAGGCGGGTAGAGAATTTAAAGACGCCGCCTTTTACGGCGACTTCGAACAGATTGAAAACGGAATCGGTTTGACCAGCAAGTTTTTGTTGGAAACAAACGCCGCGTTGGAGGGGTTGGCGCAAAAAAACGGGGGCAGGTACGCGTTGAAAAAAGAAAAACGCGCGCTTCTTATCAGCGGCGTCAGTGCGGAAGCTGTCAACGAACGGATTTTAAGAGAATGTGAAAAAACGATAGCGGGCTTGACCGCTACTACTTTGGCGGTAAAGAACCGTTTCTTTGGGGAAACGGTTACTTGTACGGGCTTGCTGACAGGGCAGGATATCCTTGCTGCCGTGCAGGAATTTAGGGCGCAGGGCGGTTGTTTTGACGAAATCGTACTGCCCGGCAATACGATGAAAGAATTTGAGGACGTGTTCCTTTGCGGAATGACCTTGGACGGGTTAAAAAAGGAACTCGGTTTTGAAAATATCCGTATCAACCGCGAGGGCGGCTACGGATTGGTGGAGATACTCTCCAGCGAAAAATAAAGGAATCAAGGAAACAAGGAGGCGATAGAGATGGCGAACCCCCTGATTGCGTTGGTCGGCAGACCGAACGTGGGAAAAAGTACTTTTTTTAACAAGGTGGCGGGAAGAAAAATTTCCATCACGGAAGACAGACCGGGCGTTACGCGCGACCGCTTGTATGCGGACGCAAGCTGGCGCGGAAAGCATTTTACTATGGTGGATACGGGCGGTATCGAATTAAAGTCCGAGGACATCATGTGGAAAGAGATTGCAAAGCAGGCGGACGTCGCGATTGATACGGCGGACGTAATTTTGTTTTTCACCGACGGGAGAGAGGGGCTGCACCCTTCCGATTACGATGTGGCGGATATCTTACGCCGCAGTAAAAAACCCGTTATCCTCGTCGTCAACAAAATCGACGACTACACCCCTGAAAAGGTGTTCGAATTCTATTCGCTGGGGCTTGGCGAGCCGTTCGCGATTTCTGCCGAACATTCGCAAGGGATTGGCGACGTGTTAGACGAGGCGATTACTTGGTTTCCCGATACGACGGCGGAGGCGGTGCCCTCTTTGAAAATTGCCGTCGTCGGCAAACCAAATGCAGGCAAATCCAGCTTGGTAAATAGAATTTTAGGACACGAGCGCAGTATCGTTACGCCGATGGCAGGCACGACGAGAGACGCTATCGATACGTTGTTTTATCGCGGCGAAAAGGCGTATACCATTATCGATACGGCGGGGATTCGTAAGAAAAAGAGCGTAGACGACAACGTCGAATATTACAGCAATATGCGCGCGTTCGACGCGGTAAGACGAAGCGACGTTTGTCTTTTGGTGGTGGATAGCGCAGAAGGCTTGACCGAGCAGGACGTCAAAATTATCGGATACGTGCACGAGCAGGGTAAACCGTCCGTCATCGTTATGAACAAATGGGATTTGGTCGAAAAGGACACGCATACCGTCAACCGCTTTGAAGAACAACTCAAAGAAGATTTGAAATTTATGGACTATTACAAGTCCATTTACATCTCTGCAAAGACGGGTCAACGCGTGGAAAAATTGATTGCGGCGGCGGAAGAAGTGTACGCACACGCGTCCTTCCGCGTTCCCACGGGCGAGCTGAACGATTTGATTGGCGACGCGGTGCGCTTGCAAGAGCCGCCCTCGTACTTGGGTAGAAGAATGCGCGTCTTCTTCTCTTCGCAGGTTGGCGTTTGTCCTCCGTTGTTCGTCTTGCACGTCAACGACGAAGGGCTGCTCCATTTCTCCTATCAGCGGTATTTGGAAAACACAATTCGCCGTGCCTACGATTTTACGGGGACGCCGATAAAGATAGTGGTGCGCGAGAAGAAAGACGAGTAAAAAAACTGCGTATAAGGGCGCATCTTGAAACAAAAACGGAACCTGCCCTCAGTCACGTACGTCTATGTACGCTCCTATCGGACAGAACCGCGTGTTTTGTTCCAATCTGCAACCCTTCGCCACAGGTTTTTGGGACGTGTTATATACGTCGCATTTCTTCGTTGCGGCTCGGTCACATACTATCGGTATGCTCCCTCGCCGCGCCTTGAACTGCTCGTATCTAACCCGTTTAGCAAAACGACTCGGTCGTTTTAAATTCTACCACAATTCCGAATTCCGAATTCCGAATTCCGAATTTCAACGGAAAGATAGACAAGACTGGATGCAAGCTCGGCTTGCGAAGGAAAGAGGTTTTATGAAAATAGTATTTGCCGGCACACCCGATTTCGCAGTTGTGCCTTTACAAAACCTAATAGATAACGGTTTCGAGGTGGTAGGGGTGATCACCCAACCCGATAAACCGCAGGGCAGAAAAGGGATTTTAACGCCGCCGCCTGTAAAGACGCTGGCACTTTCGTATAATATCCCCGTTTTACAGCCCGAAAAAATCCGCGACGCGCTATTAGAAGTTTCTGCGCTTGGCGGAGATATTATGATTACCTGCGCATACGGGCAGATTTTAACCCAACCCGTTTTAGACCTCTTTAAAAAAGGCGTATGGAATATCCACGCTGGCTTATTGCCCGCCTATCGCGGCGCTTCGCCCATCCAAAGCTGCATCCTCGCAGGCGAAGAGGTTACGGGCGTTTCGGTAATGAAAACCGAGCTTGGACTCGACTGCGGCGATATTTTATGCGTGAAAGAAACGGCGGTGGGGGAAACGGAGAGCTACGGCGAGCTTTCCGCTCGGTTATCCCAAATCGGCGCGGAGTTGATTGTAACGGCGTTGCACTTGCTTGAAAGCGGCGATTTCACCTTGACCCCGCAAGGGGAAACGGGCGTGAACGTCGTTAGAAAAATCAACAAGGAAAACGCAAAACTTGATTTTTCTAAGCCCTGTCAAGAACTCGTCAATCTCGTGCGTGCAATGAATCCTGCGCCCGTGGCGTACGCGGTTTTGGATGGAAATAAAATCAACGTTTATCGCGCGGAAAGGGCGTGCTTAACCGCGGAAGAGCAGGCTTATTGTGATGGCGCAAATTGCGGCGAGGTGTTGTCCGATTCGCCCAAGCGCGGCTTGCTCGTGAAATGTACAGACGGCGCGTTGAAACTGACGGAAGTGCAGGCGGCGGGCGGTAAACGGATTTCCGGCAATGATTTTATCAACGGCAGAAAAGCCAAAAAAGGGCAGGTGTTTGAATGTTGAGTAATCCCGTGTACGACCCCTGTTTGATTTTGACGAAAGTCTATTCGGAGGGGGCGCACGTAAAACAGGCGATTGCGGATACGTATATCGAGGAACAATTCCGTTCGCGTACGGTGAAAATCGTATACGGGGTGTTGGAAAACGATTGCTATTTTGATTTTGCAATTCGGCACTACGCGCCCAAAGCCCCCAAACTTGCCGTGCGGACGATTTTAAAGATTTCCCTGTATATGCTTTTGTATATGGACAAGAAACGGTATATGGTAACCGACCTTGCCGTTGACCTTTGTAAAAAACTGGGCAAAAGCGGGGTAAGTGGATTTGTCAACGCGTTTTTGCGGCGGTTTGACAGGGCGGCGGTGGATAAGGCTATCCCGCAAAACGTAGAGGGCGAAGCGATTGCGCTTTCCTATCCTGCTTATGCCTATGCTATGTTAAAAAAAGAATACGGCGAACGCGCAAAATCGATTGCGCAGGCAGCCTCGGCGGGGGTGTCCGTGCGCTTTGAACGGGGCGCGGAAGACTATTTGCACAAGCCGCATTTGAAAACGCCGTTTGAAAACAATTATATCTTTCCTTCGTTCGTGCGCGACGAGGGGTTTGATAAGGGTGTGTATACCTTTCAATCGGTGGGCAGTATCGCCATTTGCGCCTGCGTTGCCCCTTGCGAAAGCTTGCTCGATTGCTGCGCCGCGCCCGGCGGGAAATCGGTGCTGCTATCGAAAAAATGCGAACGGGTTACTGCGTTTGAATTGCACGCCCACCGCGTAGAATTGATACGCCAATATAAGACCCGTATGGGGGTTGAAAATCTGACGGAACACCAAAAAGACAGCTCCGTTTTCGACCCTGCTTACGAGGAGAAATTTGACGCGGTGCTTTGCGACGCGCCCTGTTCGGGTTACGGCACGGTCTGCGAAAATCCCGATATCAAGCTTTTTAGAAAGCAAGAGGATTTTGCGGCGCTTGCAAAGGCGCAAGCCGCGATTTTGTCGAACGTGGCAAGATACGTCAAAAAGGGCGGGGCGTTGTATTATTCGACTTGTTCGTTGTTTGAATGTGAAAACGATAAAACGGTAGAGGGATTTTTAAAATCTCGCTCCGATTTCGTTTTAGAAGAGTTATCAAGTCCGCTTGCGCACGATAAGAAAAAATACGGATTGCAGTTTTTGCCTGATGAGGCGTATGGCGCTGGTTTCTACGTTTGTAAATTGAAACGCGTATAGCACGCCGTCGTATCCGCAAAAAACGCAGCGAAAATAAGAAAACACAAGGAGGGGTTATGAAGAAAATTTTACAAGATTTATCGTATGCAGAAATAGAAGAACTCGTCCTTGCGTTGGGCGAGAAAAAATTCCGCGCCAAGCAGCTTTACGAGGGCTTGACGCAGGGCAAGACGATTAGCGGTATCACTTCGCTTTCCAAGGCTTTCAAGGAAAGACTGTTGGAGGAATACGAGGACGAGCCCGTGAAGATAAAGGAAAAATACCTCTCGGCAGACGGAACGGAAAAATACCTCTTCGAATATGCGGACGGGAACCTCGTCGAAGGGGTATTGATGAAATACAAATACGGCTATACGCAATGCGTTTCCACGCAGGTAGGCTGCCGAATGGGCTGTAAGTTTTGCGCCTCTACCCTTGGCGGGCTAATCCGTAACTTGACGGCGGGAGAAATCCTTTGCCAAATCCTCGTTGTAAACGCTCTGCATAAAGAGGACAAAGTCGGACAGGGCGCTACGGCGCGCGCCGTTACCAACGTCGTGCTTATGGGCAGCGGCGAGCCGTTGGATAATTACGACGAAGTGTTGAAGTTCTTAAAAAACGTAACGGCGGAAGAGGGGCTTTGTATCAGCGCGCGGAATATTTCCCTTTCCACTTGCGGAATCGTGCCGAAAATGTATCGACTCGCCGACGAGGGGCTGCCGCTGAATTTGACCGTGTCGTTGCACGCGACCGACGACGAAACGCGCGCGCGTACGATGCCGATTGCCAAAGCGTATAAGATTTCCGAAATTTTAAAAGCCTGCGATTATTATTTTCAAAAAACGGGTAGGCGGTATTATTTCGAATACACGCTGATAGAGGGCGAGAACTGCGACGAACAGCATGCTTTGGCGCTCGTGAAATTGTTAAAAGGCAAGCCTTGCCACGTGAACTTAATCCGTTTAAACGAAGTCAAGGAACGGGATTTAAAAGCCCTGGACGACAAGTCCGCTTACCGCTTTTTAGGAAAGCTGGAAAAAGGAGGGCTTTCGGCGACTTTGCGCCGTCAGATAGGCGTGGATATAGGCGGGGCGTGCGGACAGCTAAGGGCTAGCTATTTAGAAAATCAATAAAGTCGGGATTACACCTAAATATACGATAGGAGAAAAACTTATGAAAGCTATTAAAATTGCGCCGTCTATTTTATCGGCGAATTTTGCAAAAATGGGCGAAGAAGTACAATCGTTGGAGAAAAACGGAGCAGACGTCGTGCATTGCGACGTGATGGACGGCGTGTTCGTCAATAATATTACCTTTGGGATTAAAATGGTAGAGGATATCCGCAAAATGACTTCGCTTCCCCTGGATTGTCATTTGATGATCGTGCATCCCGAAAAATACGTCGAACGCTTTGCTAAGGCGGGCGCGGATATTATTACCGTGCATTATGAAGCTTGTCAAGACAATTTGAAAGAGGTGTTAGAGCTGATTAAGTCCACGGGCGTAAAATGCGGCGCGGTTATCAACCCCGACACCCCCGTAGAGAAGATTAAAGAGGTGATTCCCCTTTGCGATATGGTCTTGGTTATGAGCGTATTCCCTGGCTTTGGCGGACAGAAGTTTATTCCTTCGGCGCTGGATAAACTTCGGGAAATTCGCGCGATAATCAACGAGCTTGGGAAAGATATCGATTTGGAAATCGACGGCGGTGTAACGGCGGAAAACGTCGAGGAAATCAAGGCGGCGGGCGCAAACGTCATCGTCGCGGGCAGCGCGGTGTTTAAGGCACCCGATAGGGCGGCTATGATTGCGGCTTTGAAGGCGTAAACGGTTTATATACGTCGCATTTCGGCGTTGCGGCTCGGTTTTTGGCGGTTTCGTTGTAACACCGCGGGGCGACAGAAGGATAGAAAAGACTGGATGCAACGGAACGTTGCCCGTTTCGTTAAGCTACTCGGTCGTTTCAAATTCTACCACAATTCCGCATTCCGAATTCCGAACTCCAAATTTCAACGGAAGGATAGAAAAGACTAGCTGCAAGATTATCTTGCAACGCAAAAAGCCGACTGCATTACGCAGTCGGCTTTATAGCGTGATAACAAAAGCGGAAATTATTCTGCGTCCGCTTTTTTAAGGGTTCTGATGCATCTTGCGCAAACGTAGCCGTTTACTTCCTTACCGTCTTCTACGTAGGAAATCTTCTGAACGTTTACCTTGAAAGTTCTTCTCGTCTTACGGTTGGAGTGGCTGACGTTGTTACCCGATGCCTGACCTTTACCGCAAATATTGCATACTCTCGACATATTAACACCTCCGTTGGGTATAAATTTTCCGTAGTTTATTGCCCGTTTACCGCGCGAAAAAAATTCGCTTTTCAAAACAAGCATAAATAATATAGCATTTTTGTTTGGAAAAAGCAATTAAAAATGCCCCGAAAAAAGGAAAAAATAAAAAAAATAAGAAAAAATTAAAAAAGTACTTGCAAAAGAGCGTAAAATGGTGTACAATAAATAAGAACTTGGAGGATGGTATGTCTGTTAATACGAACAATGCTTACGGAAAAATTTCCATCTCTGACCTTGCGATAGCCAAGGTCGCGTCCCATACCGCTATGGAATCGTACGGGATCGTTGAGATGGTCTCCCGCCGTTTCACCGACAGTCTTTCTATTTTGTTTAAGAAAGAAAGCGGTGGAAAGGGGATAAAAATTACCACCTCTGGAAACCGTATCTACGTGGACGTGTACGTGATTATGAAATACGGCATCTCGATTGGCGCGGTAGCCGAATCCTTGAAGGAATCCATTAAATACAAGGTGGAGGCCTTTACGGGGATGATCGTCGACACCGTCAACGTCAACGTAATCGGAGTTAAATTGTAAATTTCCCAAGGGCGCAAGCGTGTTTTCCCGCTTGCACCTTTTCATGCGACGGAGTTCCTTATTTTATACTTGCGCGCGTACGCGCGTACTCCTTACCCGTCGAACTTATAACCCGTCTTGGACAACTAAGGCGAACAAAAAGAAAAACAAGGAGCATTAAAAATGCATAAAACGATAAACAGTACCGAGTTTCGTAAAATGGTTCTCGTTGGTGCGAAGCAGTTGGAAATCAACCGTGCAAAGGTGGACGCGTTAAACGTCTTTCCTGTGCCTGACGGGGATACCGGTACGAATATGTCTTTAACCATGCAATCTTGCGTGAAAGAGCTTTCCGCTTGTCAATCCAACGCATTCGTCGAGGTTTGCGACAGCGTTTCCAAAGGCGCGCTTAAAGGCGCAAGAGGGAATTCGGGCGTTATTTTATCTCAGATTTTAAAGGGTATCTGCACCGTTATCCGCAAGGAAGAAAAAGAGGTGGATACCAAATTGTTTGCAAAAGCCTTAGAATCGGGCACGAAGGTCGCCTACGGCGCAGTATCCGTACCCAAGGAAGGTACGATTTTGACCGTTATTCGTATGATGAGCGAATATGCGGCGAAAATCGCAGCGAAGAAAAAGAATTTTGAAGAATTCTTCCAAGACGTTATCAAGGAAGGGGAGCGCGCGCTTGCGCTGACCCCCGAACTTCTTCCCGTATTGAAAAAAGCGGGCGTAGTCGACTCGGGCGGGGTTGGCTTGATGACGATTATCAAAGGCTTTAATATGGCTTTGACGGGAGAAGAAGTAGGAGAAATTGATGAGAGCGCGGAAGTGCCTGATTCGGAAGCGGATTTTGAAGACAACTCGTCGATTATCGGTTTGGATATCGGGGAAATTCAGTACGCATACTGTACCGAATTCTTCATTATTAATTTGAAAAAGAGCACCACCCTTTCCGCAATCGATAAATTGCGTGAAAAGCTGATGACGCTTGGCGATAGCGTTATTTGTATCGGGGACTTGGAGCTTGTCAAGGTGCACGTGCATACCAATCAGCCGGGCAAAGCGCTTTCGTACGCGCTTGAACTTGGCGAATTGGAAAGACCGAAAATTGAAAACATGTTGGAACAAAACCGTCAGCTTCGCGCGAAGTTGGAGGCAGAAAAGAAAGAAATGGGTATGCTTTCCATCTGTACGGGCGCAGGGCTTGCGGAAATCTTCAAAGATTTGTCCGTAGACCGCATCATTGAGGGCGGGCAGACGATGAACCCGTCTGCAAGCGACATTGCAAGCGCGGCACAGAAGATTAATGCAGAGCATATTTTCGTCTTCCCCAACAATAAAAATATTACGTTGGCGGCAGAGCAGGCAAAGAGCCTCGTAGAAAACAAGACGTTGCACGTTATTCCGACGAAAAACGTACCGCAGGGCTTTGCGGCGGCGTTGTCCTTTGATCCTGAAAGCACCCCCGCTGAAAACAAGGCGAATATGATGGGCGCGCTTGGCAACGTAAAGGTAGGACAGGTAAAGTCGGATCGTAG
>JAZUCW010000178.1:0-30262 GCA_045639305.1 Candidatus Scatosoma sp. | reverse complement strand
GGCAACCCTGCGCATTTCTTCAAGCGCCTCGCTTGGAAATCCCTGCGCCTGCATTTCTTGGTATACCCCTTTTAACGCATGGTTTCTAAGCAAGGAAGTGCCGTAAGTGCCAGGGAAAAAAGAGAGCACCTTTTGCAACGCCCCGCCGTACTGCGAAAGGGGCATATACGCACCGCAAACGAAACCGTAGCCCGCGCTGATGATCGTCCCAACCGCAGAAAGCTGCCCTTGACTGGTTAAAGGATAACAAACCAAAGAGGACAGCGCCGTACCGAATAAGGTAAGCAAAAGTACGTCCGCCAAAAACGCCAAAACGTCCACAAACGAGAGGTACCAACCGCTAAATGCAAGGTACACACAGCCCAGCAGGGTCGCGACGAACGAAATAATCAGGGCGTTGATTGCCGTGGAAACATAATAGCCAATCGCAAGCGTGCGGGGTTTGATCGGCGCGATGGTAAAATCCTTCCGCGCGCCCGTTACTTTGTCCTGCACCATCGCCAAATTGGCGCAAAACGAAACGGTAATCGTGCTGACGGCGAGTAAGGAAGACAGCAACAAACCGCCCACCATACCGTCGATAAGCTTTTCGTCGTACACAAAATCGGCAGGAAGCACTTCGAGATACGTCGTTTTGTAAACGTCGTATAAAAAAGTAACGTAAAGAAAAAGTAAAATAATCGGCGTGATTAGGGAAGTAATAAACATCCCCTTGTCTTTAAAGAAACATTTGACGTTGCGCTTTATTAAGGCAAGCGTTGCGTTTTTTTCACTCATACGCTCCCTCCTTCCAACTTTTTGCCCGTAACGGCAAGGAATACGTCGTCCATTTTTCCTTTAAGAATTTCGTAATCGGTAAACGAGTCGGGGTTTTGTAAAACGAGCTTGGTTGCCTCCGCCGTATTTTCCACCTGCACCCGATATCCCTCGGCAATCTTTTCATACGGTTTTCCCAAAGCCTTTACCTTGCTTTCGTCCTCGGTATACAACGCGATAAAGTCGCCCGTGTATTCGTTTTTCAACTGCAACGGCGTCCCTTCCGCCGCAATTTTTCCGCCGTCGAGAATGACGACGTAATCCGCCTCCGCCGCTTCTTCCATATAATGCGTCGTCAAAAACACCGTCAAATTATTTTGTTTTTGCAACTGCGCGATAATCCCCCAAACGGTTTTTCTCGTCTGCGGATCCAAGCCCGTCGTCGGCTCGTCTAAAACGAGAATTTCGGGGTTGTGTAAAAGCGCACGCGCAACGTCTACTTTGCGGCGTTGCCCGCCTGACAATTTCCCTACCGGTCGACGTAAAATCTCCTCCAACCCAAACGCAGAAGACAATTCTTGCAAACGCGTTTTAAACGCCTGTCCGCAAATCCCGTATAAAGCGGCGCGCGTCTTTAAATTATCGTATACGCTAAGGACTTTGTCCAGCACGGAATTTTGAAAAACGACCCCCAAATCCCGCTTGATTTGCTCGTCCGTTTCGTCCAGGTTTTTTCCGTTAATCTCAACCCTGCCCCCGTCCTTTTTTAACTGACCGCACAAAATCGAGATGGTCGTACTCTTCCCCGCGCCGTTTAACCCCAAAAACGCAAACAGCTCGCCGCGCTTGACTTTAAAGGAAATCCCTTGCACCGCTTTCACGTCGCCGTAGCTTTTGTATAAACCGTCGATGCGTATGCTTTCTTGCATTGCTTCCCTCCGTTGATATTATTTTGATATCACTATCATATCATACAAGCTTTTTGCTTGTCAAGAGGTTTTCCAAAAAAACCGAGAAATTTTTTACCACTTACCCTCGCCGCCGTATTTTTGATAGAAATCGCGGACGAATTCTTTGACGTAGCCGCCGAGAATTGCTTGGCGAAGCCCTTTCATGAGTTTATGCAAGAAGGTGATATTGTGCAAACTTAAAAGCATTGCGCCGTACATTTCCCCCGTATTGACGAGGTGGCGAAGATAAGCTTTGGTATAATTTTTACAGCAATAGCAATCGCACTCCTCGTCGAGGGGCGAAAAGTCCTCTTTAAATTTGCCGTTTCTTACCACCACTCTGCCCCGCGAAGTCATTGCCGTGCCGTTGCGAGCGATACGGGTCGCCAAAACGCAGTCGAACATATCGATGCCCCGAAGCGTACCTTCGATAAGGCAGTGGGGCGAGCCGACCCCCATCAAATAACGGGGCACGTCGGTAGGCAACAAGGGTTGCAAATGATCGAGCAATTCGTACATCAAGGGTTTGGGTTCGCCGACGGAAAGTCCGCCAATGGCAATACCGTGCTTAACGAAAGGCAACGTGCGACGAAGACTCTCCTCTCGCAAGTCCTTGTACATATTCCCTTGCACGATGGGGAAGAGGGCTTGGTTGGGCTTGTCGTGGAATTGATAGCAGCGTTCGAGCCAAGCGGCGGTGCGTTTCATTGCCCGCTCTGCCTGCGCATGGTTATAACCGTACTCGCTGCACTCGTCGAACGCCATGATAATATCTGCGCCGAGGTTTTGTTCAACCTGCATCGCCTTTTCGGGCGTAAAGAAATGCTTACTGCCGTCGATATTGGAAGAAAATTCCACGCCCTCGTCGGTGATTTTGTTTAATTTCCCCAACGAAAAGACTTGGAACCCGCCGCTATCGGTCAAAATCGGCTTGTCCCAGTTCATAAATTTGTGCAATCCGCCAGCGCGTTTGACGATATCGTCGCCAGGGCGCATATACAAATGGTAGGTATTGGACAAAATAATTTGCGAGCCCGCCTCTTTTAAATCGCGCGGAAATACCCCCTTTACCGTCGCCTGCGTCCCTACGGGCATATAAACGGGGGTTTCGATATCCCCGTGCGGCGTATGCAAAATCCCTGCACGCGCCCCCGTATCAGGGTCGGTTTTTATCAGCTCGAAAGAGAAAAATTCGTTGTTCATACTCCTACCTATTCTTTTCTTGTTTTTTCTCGTCTATTATACTATCTTTTTCAAAAAAAGGCAACCTTTTTTCGTCCTTCTCTTCCGCAAAGCCGACCCTCTTAAAAAAACTTCTTTATTCGTTTATGCGTTATATTCTTCTTTTTTATACATTTATTTACATTAAATCCCACACGCGCGCGAATTCCTTGCGTTTTTTATGCAAAATTGGTTGACTTGCGAAAAAAATAAGAATACAATAATACGGATAAGAAAAAATCGCCTCGCATGTCCTATGCGAGATTTCATGAAAATAAATAGGAATACGGATTATGAAATTAAAAAAACTCTTAACACTCTCCCTCGCAGCGTTGGCGGCGTGCGCCACCCTTTCTTTCGCGG
Organism: Candidatus Scatosoma sp.; assembly: GCA_045639305.1. GTDB lineage: Bacteria > Bacillota > Clostridia > Christensenellales > Borkfalkiaceae > Scatosoma. Next base: position 26,972 of record JAZUCW010000178.1, on the reverse strand, counting down.
CTTGCGACGGTGAAACGGAAACGCAAAAGCCTGCAACCGTTACCACCGCATCAGAAGAATCGGTCGGAAAAAGCGGCATCAAAATTATAAAGGACGTCGCTTTAACGGCGGAAGACTACGCCTTTGCTATCCGTAAAGATAACGCCGAGCTTTTAGAAAACGTAAACAATCTGTTACAGGACTGGGAGGAAGACGGCTCGCTCGACGCCCTTATCAATTCGTATTTTGACGGAACGGCAACTTTTTCCTACGAAAACAAAACTTCCACCCCCCAAGAGGGAGATTTTATCATGGCAACCAACGCCTATTTCCCGCCCTTTGAATCGGTAAAGGGCTCGAAATTTACCGGCGTCGACGTAGAAATTGCCTACAAGTTTGCAAAAGAATTTGGAAAAACGCTGTTCGTATACGATATGGAGTTCGACTCCATCATCCCTAGCGTACAGACGGGGAAGAGCGATATTGGTATGGCGGGCATGACGGTCAACGAAACCCGTTTGCAGCAGGTCAATTTCGCGACCTCTTATTATTCTTCCTCGCAGGTTATCAGCGTAGCGGCAGATAATACGATGTTTGACGAATGTAAAACGGCGTTAGAAATCGAGGAAATCCTCTCTTCTTTGGGCGAAGATTTCGTCGTCGGCACACAGAACGCCACGACGGGACACATGTATGCGGTAGGCAACGCCGATTTTGGATACAACGGATTCCCGAACTTGACGGTAAAAAGTTATAATACGGGCGCGCTTGCCATGAAGGATTTGCAAAACGGCAAGCTGGACGCCGTCATTTTGGACTTGCAGCCCTCTTTAATGATCGTGGAGAGCATGGACACGGACGATAGATCGGTATTCGGGATTTTCTACGACCAGTTTATCGTACACGAAGGGTATAAAAACTTCTTCACGGGGCTTGGCAATACGATGATGATTGCGGTCTTCGGGCTTTTGATCGGGTTTGCACTCGGCTGCGTGCTGGTTACGGTGAAGCTGATCCCCTCGAAGAATATTCTCGTGCGGATTTTATCGAAGATTTGCGATTTGTACGTTACCCTTTTTAGAGGGACGCCCATGGTCGTACAGCTTCTCTTGATGCACTTTGCGCTCTTCCCTGCGATGGGGCTGGATATTTCCTCCGTCGTGGAAGCGATGATTATCTTCGGTATGAACAGCGGCGCGTATATTTCGGAAATCCTGCGCGGCGGTATCAACGCCGTGGATAGAGGGCAGATGGAAGCGGGACGCTCGCTTGGGTTCGGGTTTACCCGCACGATGACGAGGATTATTCTTCCGCAGGCGATTAAAAATATTCTGCCGACCTTGGGCAACGAATTTATCGCTTTGGTCAAGGAAACCTCGGTCGTCAGCTTTATCGCGGTCATGGACTTGACGAAGTCTTTCCAAAACATCGCCGCGGCTACCTACGAATACTTTATCCCCTACATTGCGTTGGCGGCGGTATATCTCGTCATCGTATTGTTGATTAGCAAGCTTGTGAAAATGATGGAAAAGAGGTTGGCGAAAAATGAAAGAAAATAAGACGAATACGAACCCCGCTTTGTTGCAGGTTAAACAGTTGTATAAAGATTTTGAAGGGCAAGAAGTTTTAAAAGGCGTTACGATTGACGTTCACAAGGGCGACGTCGTTGCCGTTATCGGTCCGTCCGGTTGCGGAAAATCGACGTTCTTGCGCTGCTTAAACCTCTTGGAACTCCCCTCTTACGGACAGATTACCTACGAGGGCGGGTATCTATTTAAAAAGCTTTGTAAAGAAGAAAAAGCCGCCTTCCTTGCAGCAAAAGCAACGGTAAAGAAACTCAAAAAACCCGCAGACGCAGAAAAAGAAGCAAAGAAAGCGGCAAAAGAAATTAAAAAGTCTCTGCCCGACACGGACGAAGACCTTCTTTCGCAAGCCTTGCAAACGCCGATGCAAGAAAAACTGCCCTTGACGGACGAAGAGCGTTTGGATGCGCTGACGATTGCTCTGGCGGATTTGGAAAAAGCGCAAAAGGCGTACGATACCATCAAAGCGGAAGAAAAACGAATCCAAAAAGATGCACTCAAAGCCATCAACCGCCACCGCCAAAAAATCGGCATGGTCTTTCAGCAATTCAATCTCTTCCCTCATTTGACGGTACTGGAAAACATCACGCTTGCCCCGAGAAAACTGAAAAAACTCTCCAAGAAAAAGGCAAACGCTTTGGCAATGGAACTTTTGAAGAAAATCGGTTTGGAAGAAAAGGCAAACGCCTATCCCGCTACCCTTTCGGGCGGACAAAAGCAACGTATCGCCATCGTGCGCGCCTTGGCAATGGAGCCGGAAGTTTTGCTCTTTGACGAACCTACCTCGGCGTTGGACCCTGAAATGGTCGGCGAGGTATTGAACGTAATTACCGAGCTTGCCAAAGAGGGGATGACGATGGTCGTCGTTACCCACGAAATGGGTTTTGCAAGGGAAGTGGCAAACCGCGTTATCTTCATGGACGACGGCGTTATCAAGGAAGAAAACGAACCCAAGGCGTTCTTTGAAAATCCCAAAGACGAGCGTTTGAAAGAATTCCTTTCCAAGGTTTTATAAAGGAATCGTATGTTACACAATTATCACACCCACACCTTTCGATGCAACCACGCCAAAGGCACGGAGCGGGAATACGTGGAAAGCGCCGTCAAAAACGGGCTGAAAACGTTGGGTTTTTCCGACCACGCCCCCTACCTTTTTGAAAATACGTCCTATTATTCCGACCATCGTATGCAGGTGGATGAATTGCAAGAATACGCGCAGACCGTGCGCGACCTTGCCAAGGAATACGCGGCAGATATCCGTATTTTGCTTGGATTCGAGCTTGAATATTATCCCGATTTTCACAACGGCGAAATGGCGCTTCTTAAAACGGTTTCCCCCGATTATTTGATTTTGGGGCAACACTATTTGCATAACGAATTGGATTTACTCCCCTCCCGCATTTCCCGTCCCAACGGACTCTCCACCTACGTAACGCAGGTGCTTGCGGGGCTGGCTACGGGCGATTTCCTCTATCTTGCCCACCCCGATCTTGCAGGGTTTGATTATCCAAAAGAGGTAGTGGAACGAGAATACACCCGCCTTTGCGAGGGCGCAAAACGCATGGGGATCCCTTTGGAAATCAATCTTTTGGGGGTACGGGAAAAGAAACATTACCCCAGCGAAACCTTCTTTGCGATTGCCGCAAAGGTCGGCAACGAGGTCGTACTTGGATTTGATTCGCATTCTCCTGGCAGTTTAGGGAGCAAGGAATCGGAACGGGTCGGCTTGGATATCGTGGACAAGTTCGGTTTGAAACTGATTACTACTCCGCTTGTGTAAAACAAAATAGGAAAAGGCGAGATAGACTTTCTATCCCGCCTTTTTTGTATAAGAAAACCACGCGATATTTGCGCATATCCGACCCATTTTTGGCATAGCATATCTTATGAGAAAAACCCTTTATCTTTGGCAGCTTGTTGGACTCACCTTTACCGCCGTGGCAGGCACTTTGTTGCACTTTTTATATCCTTGGACACAAAGCAAGTTCGCCGCAACGTTTAGCGCCGTCAACGAATCGACTTGGGAACACATGAAGCTGCTCTTTTTTCCCGCGTTTTTATTTGCCTTCGTCGAATACATTTTCATAGGGCGATATTATAAGAACTTTTGGCAAACCAAGCTTTGCGGAATTCTTCTCGGCGTCTTTTTAATCCCCGCCCTGTTTTATGCCTACAACGGTGCGTTTGGCCCCTCGCCTGCATGGATAAATATCCTTATTTTTTTCCTCGCCGCCTTTTTGGCTTTTTATTGGGAAAGCAAACGGATAGGGAACTCCCCGACGAAGTACACCGCATTAAGCGCGGTTTTGTCCCTCTTGCTTTTGGCGCTTGCTTTCGTTCTCTTTACGTTTTTTACGCCGCCCCTACCTTTATTTTTAGACCCGATTACGGACAGCTACGGTCTTTAACGCTTTTGCAAAAAAATACGCTCTAAAAGCCGATTTGGCTTTTAGAGCGTATTGCCTTTATAACCGTATTCCAAACAAGTTGCCGCTTTCAAGCTGCTTGTTTAAAAGCGCCGCAACGAACGCGCGTTTTTCCGCCATCGTCGCTTTCTTGAAAAGATGTTTCCAAAAAAAGGCGCGGTGTTCTTTTTTATATAAATACTTTAACGAAGGGAACTGGAACGCACCGCCAGTATATACGACGATATTAATTTCCTCGCCGCCTGAAACTTCCCGCCAATCGAGGTATTCTTTCCCTTTTTTGTATCGGCAAATATATACGCAGCTACTGTCCCCGCCCTTTTGATACAGATACTCGAAAGAAAACCCCTTTTCGAGTATCGGCGCGGTCAATTTTTTGATTTGCTCGGCGCTGATTACTTCGTTCATCGCGTACCTGCCCGTATCAAATTATTGCAAAACCGCTTTGATACGGCGAATCCCGCTGCCACAGCTTTGTTCTTTTTGAATTTTAAACGAACCCAATTTGCCCGTCGATTCGACGTGCGGCCCGCCGCAGATTTCTTTCGAGAAATCGCCGATGGTGTACGTTTTTACCACTTCGCCGTACTTGCTTTCAAAGAGCCCCGTAAAGCCTTCCTCTTTCGCTTCTTCCAAGGTAATTTCTTTCATCACGACGGGAATATCCGCCTTAATCACTTCGTTGACCATATCTTCAACGGCTTTGATTTGTTCCGCCGTCATAGGTTGGGGCAAATTAAAGTCAAAACGCAAACGTTCTTCGGTGATATTCGAACCCTTTTGGTTGACGTCGGGCGAGCATACCTTTTTGAGCGCCGCATGCAAAAGGTGGGTTGCCGTATGCAACGCCGTGGTCGCTTCTTTATGGTCGGCAAGTCCGCAAGCAAATTTTTGCTCGCTGCCCGCTTTGCTCTTGTTTTGGTGTTCTTCGAACGCTGCTTTATAGCCCTCGATATCCACCGCAAACCCACGTTCTTTTGCCATCTCGTCCGTGATTTCCACGGGGAATCCGTAGGTGTCGTAGAGGTGGAACGCCTGCTTGCCGCCGATAACCTTTTCTGCTACGTAGGCAGGGTCTTTCTGCGCCATAAACGTGTTTTTACGTTCAATACCGCTCAAACATTTTTCAAATTCTTTCAAACCCTGCTGTAAGGTCTTGGTGAATTTCGCCTCTTCCTTGTTCAACTCGTCCGCAATTTTCGCCGCGTTGATAACGAGTTCGGGATATACGTCCTTATAATAGTCGATAAAGGACTGCGAAATTTTTGCAAGGCTGCCCTCGGGCAATTCGATTTTTCTGCCAAAGCGTACCGCGCGGCGAATAATTCTGCGCAAAATATAGCCTTGGTCGGTGTTGGAAGGCACGATGCCCTTTTCGTCGCCGAGCATAAAGGTCGCCGTACGGGTGTGGTCGAGCAGAACGCGGAAAGATTTGGTGATTTCTTCCGTTTCGCCGTATGTTTTACCCGTCAGCGCTTCAATTACTTTGATTGCGTTTTCGAAGATGTCCGTTTCGTATACGCTGGATTTTCCGTTGAGTACGCAAAGCGCGCGCTCCAAACCCATACCCGTATCTACGTTCTTTTGCGAAAGCTCGGTATAGCTGCCGTCCGCCTGCTTGTTAAAGCGCATAAACACGTCGTTCCAAATTTCTAAAAACGCGCCGCAGTTGCAATCGGGATTGCAGGTAGGCGAGCATTTGGGTTTTCTGATAACGAACATTTCCGTATCCGTACCGCAAGGGCCGGTCAAGCCCGCAGGGCCCCACCAGTTGTTTTCACGGGGCATGAAATAGATGTTTTCTTTCTTAATGCCTGCTTTTTCCCAAAGCGCCGCCGCCTCGTTGTCGCAAGGCAGCGTATCGTCGCCGCCAAAAACGGTTACGGCAATTTTGTCCGAAGGAATCCCCAAATACTTTTCCCCCGTCAAAAATTCGTAGCTCCAAGGAATCATTTCTTCTTTAAAATAATCGCCAAGCGACCAGTTTCCAAGCATTTCGAAGAAGGTACAATGCCGTTCGTCGCCGACGTCGTCGATATCCCCCGTACGCACGCATTTTTGCACGTCGCAAAGGCGTTTGCCCGCAGGGTGCTTTTCGCCCAGCAAATAGGGCACAAGCGGGTGCATACCCGCCGTGGTAAACAGTACGGTGGGGTCATTTTCGGGGATAAGGGAGGCGGAAGGAATTACCTTATGCCCCTTTTCCTTAAAAAAGCCCAAATACATTTCTCGTAAAGATTGTCCTGTATACGTTTTCATATCGTCGTCCTCTTCGTTTTTCGTTGTCGTTCTTTTATTCTTTTATCATAGCCAATCGCTACTTTTTACATTATAAATGTAAAACCCTGCGTTTGTCAAGCAAACGCAGGGCGTTTGTGTTAGATTTTCTCAATCCAAAAAGCCTTGCGCTTAATTCTTCGTCAGTTCATACCCCGTTTTGCTGTCCTTGACCGTATAGCCAAGCTCGGCAAGGCGAGCGCGAAGCTCGTCGCTCTTTGCCCAATCGCGATTGCATCTCGCCTCCCAGCGCTCTTTTGCGATCGCTTCGACCTCTTCGGGTACGGAAGACGCGTTCTTTCCCTCGTACCAAGTAAGGTATTCCTGTGCGTTCTTACGGAAAAGCCCTAACAAGGAATAGGTTTGTCTTATCTGCGCCGCGAAGGAAAGCGCAGTGAAATAATCCCCCGACTTGCCCGTGTTCAACAGCTTTTTCATCTCTTTAAAATACGCAAAGAGGTTGGAAAGCGCCAACGCCGTATTAAAATCGTCGCTCATACATTGATTGAACTCCTTTTCCACCCTTTCCGAAGCTGCCGCCGCCGCAAGCGTGTCGTCGTTATCAAGGGTAAATTCTAATCCGCTGAGTTTTCCAATCACCTTTTCCACGAGCGCAAGCACACCGTAGAATTCGTACAAATGCTTTTCCGCTTCGGGGAATAAATCGTCCGTTACGTTGATGTCGTTGCGATAGTTGGTTTGAAGCAACGCAAATTTAATCGCTTCGTCCGAATACTTTTCCAAAAGCTCGGCAAGGAGCAGGCTGTTTCCAAGCGATTTGCTCATCTTTTGTCCGTTGACCTTGATCAAGCCGTTGTGCGTCCAATATTTTACGAAGGGCTTGCCCGTCAACGCCTCCGTCTGCGCAATTTCGTTTTCGTGGTGGGGGAAAATAAGGTCTCTGCCGCCGCCGTGGATATCGATTTGTTCGCCAAACGCCGCGCGGTTCATCGCAGAACATTCGATATGCCAGCCCGGTCTGCCCTTACCCCAAGGCGATTCCCAATAAATTTCGCCGGGTTTCGCGCTCTTCCAAAGGGCAAAATCGTAGGCGTTCTTCTTCTCGTCGTCGTTATCCACGCGCACGCCGTCCAAAGCGTCCTCGATATTGCGGTTGGAAAGCTTGCCGTAGCCAGGGTACGAGGCAACGTCAAAGTACACGTCCCCGTTCTTCGTGGCGTACGCGTTGCCTTTTTCAATCAACGCGGAAACGAATTCGATGATGTTTTGGATATTTTGCGTGGCTTTCAGCCAAACGTCGGGATCGTCCACGTGGAATTTTTCCATAATCCCGTTGATGTTTTCAATCATCTTTGCCGCGTACTCGTCCGCAGGGATTCCCGTTTCATGGGATTTGGCGATAATTTTATCGTCCACGTCCGTATAGTTGCGGGCATAGGTAACGTCATAGCCCAATTTTTTTAAATATTTCCGCATAATATCGTAGATAAGCGCTTGATAGCCGTGCCCGATATGCGCTTCCCCCGACACCGTAATCCCGCAAGCGTACATTTTTACTTTGTTCTCTTCCAAGGGAATAAATTCTTCCTTTCTCTTGGTCAACGAATTGTAAATTTTCATACTTCTTTCTCCTATTTTTATCTTTCAACGCATACACGGTATGCTTATTTTTTCTTTTTGCTTTCTTCCTCGGCGATTCTCGCCGCCTCTTTGGCTTGTTCCTCTTTTGCCTCGAACGAAAGCGCGTGCACCGCCGCGATGCCTGCCCTCACGCCGTCCGTTTCAGGCGGACGGATTCGGACGATACGCCCCGGTACCCCCACGACGGTTGCGTAGGGCGGAACCTCTTTTAAAACAACTGCGCCCGCGCCGATTTTTGCGCCCTCCCCCACGGTGAAACCGCCCAAAACTTTCGCGCCCGCGGAAAGGGTTACGTTTTCCATAATCGTTGGATGACGCTTCCCCCGTTCTTTGCCCGTACCGCCAAGCGTTACCCCTTGATAGATCACCGTGCCTTTATGCACCTCGGCAGTTTCGCCGATCACCACGCCCATGCCGTGGTCGATAAAAACGCCGCCCTCGATTTTTGCCGCAGGGTGAATTTCTATCCCCGTGAAAAACCTCGCCGTCTGGCTGATGATGCGCGCAATCAGCTTTAATTTAATTTTGTGGAAAAAATGCGCGACACGATGCCACGAAAGCGCGTGCACCCCTGAATAGGTGAGTAAAATCTCGAACGTGTTTCGCGCCGCCGGGTCGTTTTGTTTTGCCGCTTTGACGTCTGCTCTTAAATTTTTAAACCACATAACGTCACCTCCCGTTTTTTATTCGCCCTCTTTCCTGATCTCTTCTTCCTCGGTAAATAAAAAACCCGCCCTTATATCATATAAAGGCGGGGTGAATCGCTGTTCCACTTTATTTTAGAAAACCGTAGTTTTCCCTCGTATGCCCGATAACGGAGGCCGCCGCAGAGGATTGGTCTGTCCTAATAACGCAAAAACGCACTTTCACCGATTTTTAAGATTTGCAACGCTTTCAGCCTACGGCGTTGCTCTCTGTTTCGTCTTAAAAAAGACGGTTACTCTTTTCTTGCTCGGATATTCAATTTTCTATATTGTAGCACACAACTCGATAAAATGCAAGTGTTTTGCAACGTTCCGTTGCATCGAATCTTATCTATCCTTCCGAAATTTTAATGCAACAACCTATTAGGCAGGCTTTGCTTTTCAACAAGACAACCGCGCGGTTATACAAAACCGCCGTTTTGTTTCAAGGTAGATATGTTTGCGCGGTTCTTTATTTTAAAAACAAGTTCGCAACGCTGTATTCGTTTAACGCCTCGGCAACCATTTCACGATTGTACACCCTATGCTGCAAAAGATAGGCAATAACGACGTCCTTAACTACGGCAAAATCAAACTCGTACCCGCAAAGATTACAAAGTGCCGTGGTATCCTCGAAGGAGATATGCGCCGCCAAAGCAAGCGAAAGCAACAGATTCTTCGTCGGCAAAAATTTGTTTTTGCGGATGCCTTTCCAAATCTCTTCCGAAACGCGCAACGACTCCATCGCGTCCGCGTCGGTGAAATCGTATTTTTCTAATACCGTTTTCAGGTTCTTATAAAACGCGTATTTGGAAAGACGGTTTTTCATGCGGGCAAAACAACCGATGGGCTGAAAGGAAAAGGAAAAGGTTAAATCGGTCAAGCGCGTTTTTAATTCGGCAAGAAGTTTGTCTTTCTTTTCCTGTTTTGCAAGGCGCAAATTCTCCGAAGGCAGGGTATAGGTAATCGTTCTGCCAAATTCGTCTATCTTCGAACCCTGCATTAAGGGCATTTTATAATCTGGCAAAATGGAAATTTTGTCATAGCTTGCGTATTTTTCGCAAAAATATTCGTCCAAGTCGGCAATAAAATGGGACATAGGGAGCCTTCCTTCTTTTTTCTTCTATTTCTATTATAACAAACGCAAAGAAAAATCGCAAGCAAAAACAGATGAAATTTCTATCCAAGCCTTTCGCTTTTCCGTTCGGTTTTACAACGGAAAAGCAGGCAATTTTTGTGAAAATGTGAAAAACAAGAACAAAAAATGAAAATCCTTGTAGAATTAGTTGCTATTTTGTGATTTTTGTGCTAAATTTAATGCGTACAACGACGCAAGAAAAGGAGAAGAAAATTGAAAAGAGAACGTATTGTAGAGATTGCGGAACTTTTGGATAAGCGCGGAAAACTGTCCTTGGAGCAATTGGAAGAATATTTCCCCAACGTTTCGCAAATGACTTTGCGTAGGGACTTGTTCCAACTGGAAGAAGAAGGGAAAATTATCCGCGTGCGCGGCGGGGCAATGTCGGTTCGCGAAGTGCAAAAAACCTCCGGCGAGCCGTATACCAAGAAAACCACCATCCATACCGACGAAAAAATCGTTATCGCACAAAAGGCGGCGGGGCTCATCGACGAGGGCGCGTCTATCTTCATCGACGGCGGTACGACGGCGTTGTATCTTGCCAAGGAAATGCCGGACAGATATTGCAACGTGTTTACGAACGGGCTTGCCGTAGCAACCGAATTGGCAAAAAAGAAAAACGTGGTCGTCAACCTTTTGGGCGGTCAGCTCATTAAGGAAAACCTTTCGACGGCGTCTTCTTTCTCCTCTTTGTATTTCACGGACACGAATTTCGAACTCGCAATTATCTCCTCTTCCGCTTTCACCCCCGAAAACGGATTTTCCTGCAGTTCGCAGGTCGAGGCGGAACTCTTGCGTGTAATTTGTAAAAAAGCAAAGTTCTTGTATATGATGTTGGACAGCTCGAAAATCGGCAAAATCAAGCCCTACACCTTTGCGCGCGCGGAGGATATCCACGTCTTGATTACCGACAACGATTTCCCCGACAACTTGAAAGAACAGTTTAAACAAAATAATATCGTCGTTATTTAATTTTTTAGGCGATTCGTTAAACGAAAAGTAACGCTTTTAAAAAGACACCCACGATGGGGTGTCTTTTTGGTGTACCCGCTGAGGTTTTGCCGTTTCCGCAAGCGGACCCTCGGCAAGGCGTCGGGCTTCGCCCTCGCACGAACTGTGAGTTCTCGCCAATTCCGCAGGCATAAAAAAGACACCCACGATGGGGTGTCTTTTTTGGTGTACCCGTTGGGGTTCGAACCCAAACTCGACGGCGTCGGAGGCCGTAATGTTATCCAATTACACTACGAGTACGCATTCTCTTTTTTAAAAAGTACCTATATTTTACTATTTTTTACTTCCATTTTGCAAGCAATTATGATATACTATTTTCAAAATCCGAAAAAAATTTCTTTAGGAGGGGTCGGTTATGTCGAAAACGGTCGTCGTCGGGATGAGCGGCGGGGTGGATAGCTCGGTTGCCGCTTTGCTTTTAAAACGGCAAGGCTATAACGTCATCGGCTTATTTATGCTGAATTGGGAAGAAAACGACGAGAACGGTTGCTGCACCGCCGAGGACGATTATACCGACGTGCGGCGGGTTTGCTCGGTTCTGGATATCCCCTATTATACCGTCAATTTTGCCAAAGAATATATGGACAGGGTGTTTTCCTATTTCCTCGCCGAATACAAGGCGGGCAGAACCCCCAATCCCGACGTTTTGTGCAACCGCGAAATCAAGTTCGGGCCCTTTTTACAAGAGGCAAAGCGCTTGGGCGCGGACTATATCGCGACGGGGCATTATTGCAAAATCGCGCACGAAAACGGCGTGCATTATCTCCAAAAAGCCAAGGACCAAAACAAGGACCAAACCTATTTTTTAAACCAACTTTCTCAAAACCAACTTGCCGACGTTTTATTCCCTTTGCAGGATATGGAAAAACCCGAAATTAGAAAAATCGCCTTGGAAAACGGGCTTGCAACCGCCAAGAAAAAGGATTCTACGGGGATTTGTTTTATCGGGGAGAGAAATTTTAGAAACTTCTTACGCTCGTACCTGCCTGCCACAAAAGGCAAAATTCTTGACCTTTCGGGCAAGGAAGTCGGCGAACATATCGGCTTGATGTATTATACGTTAGGACAGCGCCGCGGTTTGGACCTCGGCGGAATCAAGGGCGAGGCGGAAGGCGGCAGATGGTTCGTCGTGAAAAAGGACCTTGCCAACAATATCCTCTACGTCTCGCACGGCGACGAAACCCCGCTTTATTCGAAATCTTGCGAAGTTTCGACCTTTAACTGGATTCCCAACAAACCACAGAAAAAGGAGTTTACTTGCACGGCAAAATTCCGCTATCGCCAGCCCGACCAGCCCGTCTTCGTTTCGGTTAGAGAAAACGGGGATTTGCATATCGAATTTGCAGAAAAACAGCGCGCGGTTACCGAGGGACAATACGCCGTTTTATACGACGGAATCAACTGTCTTGGCGGGGGCGTAATCGAAAGCGCGGAATATTAAACTCGTACCTGCCCCTATCATTTCCCTTTTGGAGGAAGTTTTATGAAAAATATCGCCATCGTTACGGGCGCATCCAGCGGCATTGGAAAAGAGTTTTTCCTCTCCCTTTTGAAAAAAGACGAGCCGTTGGACGAAATTTGGGTCGTTGCACGCAGCGAAGACAATTTAAACGCCTTGCAACCGCTCTCTCCCCTCCCTTTACGCATTTTCGCCCTCGACCTGTCTAAAACGGAGTCCACGGCGATTTTAACGGCGGCTTTACAGGCAGAAAGCCCTTGTGTCAAGTATCTTATCTGCGCATCGGGGTTCGGGCGTTTTTCTGCCGTTGAGGACGATAGAATCGAGGTTTTGGAAAACATGATTGATTTGAACTGCCGTTCGATCGTGTCGGTTACGAAATCGGTCAGCCCGTATTTAAAAAAGGGCAGTCTCGTTATCCTCATCGCCTCGGTTGCGGCGTTCCAGCCCATCCCCTATATCGCCACCTACGGCGCAAGCAAAGCCTTCGTGCTTTCCTACTCTCGGGCGTTTAATAGAGAACTGAAAAAAAAGCGTGGCGCGCGCTGTCTGTGCGTGTGTCCGTTCTGGACGAAAACGGCGTTTTTCGATCGGGCGAAATCGGAAGATACGATTGTCAAAAAATACGCCGTGATGTACGAGCCTAAACAAATCGTAACGCGGGCGTGGAAGGACGCGAAAAAGAAAAACCGCGACGTGTCCGTTTTCGGACTTTACACGCGCGGTCAAAGATTGCTTGTTAAACTGCTCCCGCACCGACTCGTAATGCGGATTTGGCTGCGACAGCAAAAATTAAACTAAACGTAAAAAACTCCGCCCCGCAATGGGACGGAGTTTTGTTTTTAGTTTTTCAGTTCAGGCGCTTCGCCGCGGTCTTCGGGGAACATCGTACCTGCGGGAATAACGGGCAACATCATCGGGTTGATGAACGCGTTTGCCGTCAGCGAGGAAACCGCCGCGCGAAGGTAGGGATATACGACTTCGGTCATATTGATAACGAGGTCGCGTCTGTCCATTTCGTCGTTGACGTCCTCCGCCTCGAAAATACCGACCAAACGAACCTTCAAATTGAAGGGCTTGGGCGAATCTTCCGTGGATTCTACGTTGACCTCTAAAGTAACGAACCAAATCTTTTCGTTGTCGTTGGCACGTCTAACCGTACGGGAAAATTTAGGATTGATTTCGAACTTCGTATCTTTGTCCACCTTGATACGGTTCATCGAGTAGCTGACTTCTTCCGCCATAATTCTTGCAAGTGCGTATTTCATAAAAAACCTCTTAAAATTATTCTCTTGGTATAGTATACCACGAATTTCCCTTTTTGTCAATACGCAAAGAGAGTTCGCGCCCCCTAAAATTCAAGATAGGTATATATAACCATATTTTTCAGAGTGTAAACAAAATTTTAAAAAGTTTTTTGCCGCGCTTTTTTATACAACCGAAGCTGCGTCCGAAAGTTCTATAATCCAAGTATCGCCATAAATCTCTATATCGTCTATATAAACAACTTTCGTTTCTATAAACTTTTCTCCAACGGCGCATTTATCGGTTATTATCTCTCCGGAATCAATCACAAAACCCTCAGCGTCTTTTATTCTATACTCCATCGAAAAGCTGTACGCACCGTTTACCCGACTCCACGTTTTCTCCCCTTTTACGGTTATCGTGAGCTTGTATCGATCATAATTGGGTTCGAGTTTATACGAAACTTCCGTAATATTAGCCGTATAATATTTTTCTTTAACAAAACCACTATAACTTTCCGAATAAATCCATTTGTTTAACTCTAACGGACAAGACGGCGTATCGATAGTGATACCCTTCTTTTCCTCTATGACATACCCGCAAATCAAGCAAATTTGCGACGTAGTTGCCGTTGCAGGCGCAGACGGGGTATGATTTTCTTTGTTAATCTTATCGCCGCAGATACATTCATGCCAATGCTGAGCAGCGTTGCTTGACCACAATACGGAATGGCTATGAGAAAGTGTAGCAATCGGCTCCGTTTTCGTTGCCGTTTTACAATCCATACACGTATAGGTTTTTTCGCCTGCGTTCGTACAAGTCGCTGCTTTTGTTACCCTGCCCTCGTCCCAAGTATGCTTACCTGTTGCGGGAATTGTTTCCGTGTAAGTTTTCTCTCTGCAACCCGTACACGTATAGGTTTTTTCGCCCGCGTTCATACAAGTCGCTGCTTTCGTTACCCTGCCCTCGTCCCAAGTATGCTTACCTGTTGCGGGAATTGTTTCCGTGTAAGTTTTCTTTCTGCAACCCGTACACGTATAGGTTTTTTCTCCCGCGTTCGTACAAGTCGCCGCTTTCGTTACCTTACCGCCGTCCCAAGTATGCCTACCTGTTGCGGGAATTGTTTCCGTGTAAGTTTTCTTTCTGCAACCCATACACGTATAGGTTTTTTCGCCCGCGTTCGTACAAGTCGCCGCTTTCGTTACCTTACCGCCGTCCCAAACGTGTGCGCCCGTAGCGGGGATTTCTTCCGTATGCGTATCGCCGCAAGCACAGGCGTAGGTTGTTAAACCATTTTCCATACAAGTGGGGTCTACGGTTGTCGCAGTGTATGCGTGCGTATGCACTTCGCCGCCACAAGCCGTAAAAAGGATTGTGCTTGCTGAGCAAACAAAAAATCCAGCTAAAATAGATGCTAAAAATTTTCTTATTCTCATAGGAATACCTCCATTTTATTTATAAAATAAAAAGTGCCGCCTGCCAAACAACAGACGACACCTGTAAAGTGCCTTCTTCGCTTAGCTGCGACACCAACATAAAAAATACCAATATTTGACGATTTTTTAAACGCGAAAATGGTACACTTCACCTAAGGAAAGTATACGCCAAATATAAGATATTTAGTTGGAGTCGCATTTTTATTTTAGCACTTTTTACTTTTTCAGTCAATAGAATTTTATGTTTTATATAAAATTTTTCGTTTTAGCCTTGTTGAATATTGCGGAAAAGGCTACATAAGCGACCTTCCGAGAAACAGCGTAATTTCTCTTGAATTCGACTCTCCTACATTATCTAACGCAAAAAACAAAAGCACCCACAAGGGGTGCTTTTCTTTTTGGAGCAGGTGACGAGAGTCGAACTCGCCGGGAACAGCTTGGGAAGCTGCCGCCATACCGCTAGGCGACACCTGCATTTTGTTCTCTCATTATAGCCCTTTTCTTCCCGTTTGTCAACGATTTTTCACTGCTCTTTTTTATTTTTTTCTCTGAATTCTATGGCAATTTCTCTCGCCTACAATCCTACGATTGACAGTCTTTGCACGTCCCGTAAAATTCTACGCTATACCCGCTAACGGCAAAGCCGTGCTCTGCCTTCACACGCAAATCCCCTTTCAACCCCTCGGTTTGCACGTCCGCGACCTTCCCGCACATCGTACAATGCGCGTGATAATGCGGCATTACGTTATAATCGTACCGCACTTCGTTGCCCGCAACCCGCAGTTCGAGCGCTCTGCCGTTGCCCGCAAATCCGTTCAATACTCGGAACACCGTCGCCCGCGATACCGTCGGGTAACATTCGTGCACGTACCCGTACACCTCCGTCGCCGTCGGATGATCCAACGTCTTTAACGCATCGTATATAATCTGCTTTTGCTTCGTCTGCCGTTCTTGCATATCACCCTCTCCTTATTGAGATTGAATACTGATTATAATATAGCATAGGGAGAGAGGTTTGTCAAGGGGTTTTTGATAAAAAAATATTGGAAAAATGTAGAAAAGGGAGCACCCGCCCCCTTTTTTATGCTTTTTAGAGATTTTTCGTATTGACGATAGAGATTTCCTCACCGCTTACGGCGTCCAAATAGAGGAGATAGTTATCCTCGCCGTACGAGCAATAGAACTCGTAGGCAGGGCGTTCGCCGCGCAAAGTGTTTACCACTACGAGGCGGGAAGATTCGACCTCCAACCCATCGTACAGCTTGTCGTAGGCTTCGGAGAGTGAAATTTCCGTTTTTACCTCGTTGCGTGCTTTGTGGTTTTTGATATATTTGGTCGCGTCCAAACCCGAAACGACGCCGCGGGTACGGCAGACCTTTACGCGCACGGTATCAGGGTAATAGGCAACCCCGTCCGCCTCGTATACGAAAGTAAAATCGGTGGTGCTGCCGTTATGGCGCAAACGTACCGCTTCCATGTCCGTATACCCTAAGCCTTGTAAAAACTCTTCCGCTATTTTTTCGGCGTTTTCAATATCAAAGGTGTCGCCCTTACATTCTTCATAATAATCAAAGCGAAGCAGCGCCCCGTCCGCCTGACTGAGTTCGGCAAACAGCATCGAGCCTTTGCTATCGTACCCCTGCACGTTATACGCCGTATAGAATTTCCCTATCGTTTCGCCTACGCATTGAAAATCAGAAATATCGTAGGTTTTAAAATAGCCTTTACAAAGCTCTTCCGCTTTCGCAGGGTCGATTTTTGCCGTCTCCGTTTCTTTCTCGTTCGGCGCATTTCGTTTCGTACCTGCCCCGTTCATATCTCCGCCAATTCGGATTTTATTTTCTTCCAAAGTCAGTTTTTCCGCCCTGGCGAGAGAATCGGCAATACTACCCTTACCCTCTTTGATAAAACTTTTTAAATCCTTGTCCGTCATCTTCGACGTCATGGAGCCAATTTCTTGGCGGATTGCGTGATTGGTTTGATAGAGTTCGTTTAAACGAGTCCTGTCTGCCTGCGTCAACTCGCCGCCGTTTCTTAAAATTGCCAACATACGCTCGCATTCCATTGCGGTACGGTTGATAAAACGGGTTACGTTGCGGTCCGCCTCCGCGCTCAAAGGCATTTTTTCAAGGTCGATCTCCGCCATACGGGTCTGCACCAAAAGGTCGGTCAAAATCCGTTGCTGCTGCACGGGAGAATCGGAAATGCGCACGCGGTCAAGGTCGTTGTCTACGTTTTCCATAATCCCCGTCAACTCGTACATGGTAGCCCGATACGAGGACATCGTTGCTTGCATCGCGCTTTGCGTTTCCATCCTTTCCACCGTTGCCGTCGCACCCAAAGCCAAGGACACGACCCCTAAGGTTACCACCGCCGCCAGCCAACCGCCGTACCCTTGATTGCGGTTGTTTTTCCGCTCGTCGTGCGATTCTTTTTTCGATTGGCGTTTCGACGAAGTCTTTTTCGCCCTCTCCTTTTTCGCGCGGAGTTTACTTTCTTTTTCCGCCTTGCGCTTTTCTGCCTGCGCTTTCCGTTCGGCGTTGTGCTTTTCGGCGCGCGCTTTCCGTTCGGCGTTGCGTTTGGCTATCTGCGCCTTCCTTTCCGCGAACCGTTTTTTGCGTACTTCCTTACGCTTTTCCCGCGCCGCTAAACGCGCTGCTTTTTTCTTTTCCTTTTCTTCCTTCTTTTTCAGCGCCGCCTCGACCCGCTGCTTTGCACGCTGGCTTTCCTTTTCCGCCGCCGCGCCGCTATGCGCAGAATTTAATCTCTTAGCGTTGACGGCTTGCGGAGTTTCTTTCGGATCACCAAGTGCCGCTTCCCCTGTCGCCGTCGCTTTTTTCTTGCTCTGCATAGTCTTTTTCGTTGTCGTTTTCCCGTCCGCGCGACGGATTTCTTTCTTTATTTCTTCTACTTTTTCCGCTCCCGAGGAGACGTTGACTGCGATTTGTTTTTCTTTTTTCTTCATATCCCCCTCCTTAAATAGCAAACACGTGCTTGCCGATTACCGTTACCGTTTGCCGATCAAAAATCCACGCGCTCGTCGCAACGGCGGGATTATAATAATATAAAGCGCCGCCC
Organism: Candidatus Scatosoma sp.; assembly: GCA_045639305.1. Taxonomy (GTDB): domain Bacteria; phylum Bacillota; class Clostridia; order Christensenellales; family Borkfalkiaceae; genus Scatosoma. The sequence goes on along the minus strand of JAZUCW010000178.1, from coordinate 9,055 downwards.
GTAGGATCCCAACCGTTCAACGCGTCCCGAGCCGCCTTCATCGCCGTTTCGTTGGGGGTCAAATTGATTTGTCCGTCCGACACCGCCGTAAACGCGTGCTTTTGATAGACGACGCCCGCAATCGTATTGGGAAAGGACGCACTGCGGACTCGGTTTAAAACGACCGCGCCGATTGCCACTTGCCCCGTATAAGGTTCCCCTCGCCCTTCCGCGTAAATTGTTCTCGCCAAAAGGTATACGTCCGAACTGGAAAACCCGTTCGTGCCCTGCGAGGACGAGGACGTCGCGTTGCCCGCAAGCGCTTGATACGAACTGTTCATGCCCAACGCCTTATACGTGGATTTGCCAACGACGCCGTCCGCCGTCAATCCGTTCTTTTTTTGAAAAGCAATCACCGCCGTGCGGGTGCCTTTCCCAAACACCCCGTCCACGTTGCCGTTATAATATCCCCAAAGCTTTAAGCGGCGCTGCACCTCGCGCACCTCGCTGCCGCTTGCGCCTTGTTTTAACACCGCAGCAGGCGCCGCCGATTCTTGTTGCACCGCAAACGTTTCTGCCGAAGACAGATTTACGTCGCTATTTTTCGTCACCGCAACCGCTGCGGTCAAAGTCAGCGTAAAAGCGGCTGCCGCCAATACGATTCCTTTTTTCGTAGACTTCTTCATCCCGTTTCCTCCTATATGTAGCGCAAAACGCAGAAAAAGCCAACCAGGTACGCGTTGAATCTCCTTTTCCTTATTTTTTCCAAATTCTATTCCAGATTTCTTTCAGTTTACTTTTATAAACAACCTCGTTTTGCGGCGCCGCAAAACATAACGGCGGATAGACGACGCACCACCAATTATCCCCCTCGCCCCTGCCTAGACGGATAATTAAAGCGGTGTATTCTCCCGCTGGCAGCGTATAGTCGCCGTAAACGCGGGTAGGAAAGCGCTCTCTTGTAATTTCCGCCGTCGCGCCGTAGGAAAATCCTTTTGCCCGTAAAACGGACGAGGCAATTTTTTCTATTTCCGTAAGTTTCAATTCTATCCCTTTTATTGCGTCCTCTTTCTTTTGATACTCCGCCACCAAGGGAGTCAAAAACGAAACGAGCTCGTCGCGCACGTAATATTTGACGGCTTGCGCCTGCGCCTCGTTCGAATCAGCGCGGATATGGATACGCAAATACTCTTCAGTGAGCAAATTCGTCTCGTACCTGCCCCCGCCATTTTCCGTTTCCAATCCCATTACCCCCGAAAAGCCGAGCGTCGTTAAACTTATTATGATTGACAATAAAAAAATTATGCAAAACTTTTTCATAAAAAAATAACCTCCGTTGTCTGCACGGAAGTTATTGACAAAATTTTATGATTTTATACCATAAAAGAATACGCTAAGTCCACCGAAAATCGGACTTAGATACTTCTTCTATATCAAGCCTCGTTTTATGCTTTTATTGCAAATCCGACCATTTATGTTCGTGTAATTCACCTGCTTCTTTCAAGCCAACGTAATCGGTTTGACGAAGCGCCTCGTATACCGCAATTGCCGCCGAATTGCCCAGGTTTAAAGACCGAGCCTGAGAAAACATGGGAATACGCAGGCAAGTTTTCTCGTTTTTCATCAGCAATTCTTCCGGGATCCCTTTCGTCTCTTTCCCAAAAACGAGAAAATCCCCGTCTTGAAATTGCACGTCGCTGTGCCGACGGCGAGCTTTCGTCGTAAAGAAGAAAAAACGAGCGTTGGGGTATTTTTCTTGCAGTTCGTCAAAGCTGTCGTAATAGGAAATATCGACGAGATGCCAATAATCCAACCCTGCGCGCTTTAAATATTTGTCCGTAACCTCAAACCCAAGGGGTCTAATCATGTGCAAATGGGTGCCGGTTGCGGCGCAGGTACGGGCGATGTTGCCCGCATTTTGCGGGATTTCCGGTTCGATGAGAACAATGTGAAACATAAAAGTACCTATCCTTTTTCCTATATACTTATTTTACTATGCCTTACGGGATTTTGCAAGCGTTTTTCTTCCCTTTGGCAGACTTTGTCAAAACCGAAGCGAATAAAAACACGCCTCCTACGCATACTGCTTTTAAGAAAAGCCCCTTCGGGCAAAACGGGAGTTTATTATGCTATTTGAAAACACGGAAACCTTTAAAAACCTTGCCCGCGCGTTTGCGGGAGAATGTCAGGCAGGTATGCGCTATCAGATGATCGCAAAGCTTGCCATGAAAGAAAAAATGAAGACGTTGGCAGACGCCATCCGCACGATCGCGAAGAACGAAACTTTGCACGCCACTCAATTTTTCAATAAATTGATTGAAAAGGGCGGGAACCGAGAAAACGTCCACGTAGACGCAGGCTATCCTTTTCATTTGGGTACGCTTGCGGAAGGCTTGAAATTTGCGGCAGGCGACGAGCTTAGCGAGGCGGAGGATATCTATCCTAGCTTTTCCTTGACGGCAAAAAAAGAGGGCTTTGAGGACGTCGCAGCGCTGTTTAAAATGATTGCAGAGGTAGAAAGTCAACACAAAATTATCTTTCAATACCTTTACGACGGCGTGAGAAACGGCACGCTGTATAAAAGCGAAAGCCCGATTCTTTGGATTTGCAGCGAATGCGGTTATATGCACGTTGCAACCGAGGCGTGGAAAGTATGCCCGCTTTGTAAGGCAGAACAAGGCTACGTGGATTTGCACCTGCCTTTTGAAGGCGTACGGCAATAAAAACGAAACGAATTGTCCGAACTCGGCTTTTGCATTTTAAATTAAAAAGGAGAAAAATTCTATGAAAAACCAAAACAAACAGAAAAATCAAAGCAACCAAAAAAACAAGAACTGCGGCAACAAGGACTGCGGTAACAAGGACTGCGGTAAAAACAGCGAAAACCACAGCTATCAGCACGGCGGTAACAACGACTGATGTCTGTAAAAAAAACGGTTAAACGCATACCTGCCCCAACAAAACGAGCTTTAAACACCATTAGCGATCCTTCTGATACGGACGTGAACGGCAGTTATACGGGAAAGCCTAAAGACAAACGGGAAATCCCCGTGCAAGACGCGGACGACCTGTAAAACAAGAGAATGCCAATCCTTTTTCGGATTGGCATTCTTTTTTGTTCTTATTAAAAATCGTCGTTTTTCTTTTTACGTCCGCCTTTTGGCGTGGGCGCGTCGTCATCGTCAAACGAATCGAAGTCATCGTCATCGTCATCGTCGTCATCGTCGTCCATATCGTAATAATCGTCGGCGGAAACGTATTCGAAATCGTCTTTTTCTTCTTCGATCTCTTCTTCCGTCTCCTCTTCCTCTTCGTCGTCGAATTCGGAATCGGGAATCCCCAAATCGATTTCTTCTTCCTCGTCGTCAAGGTAGGATCTCCACGAAGCGTCTTCCTTTTCCTCGTCCTCTTCGTCTTCTTCCTCTACTTCATAGTCTTGACGTTGTTTTTTGCATTCTTCGCACATCTTTTCGCCTAAGGGCATATAATTTTCCCCGCAGACAGGGCAAAGTTCGGTTTCTTCTACAGCCTCTTCGTTTTCAAAGCCATCCGCAAAAGTTTTTTCTCCGCTAAGCTCTTTTACGCAAACGTCGCAATATTCTTGCGTGTCCGCGTCAATGAAATTTAAGTCGCATCTTGGACAAATAATATATCTCGCCATCTGATTTTCCCTCGTTATCGGTTTTTACACCGTGATTTTGCTATATTATATTAATATTTGCAAGTTTTGTAAACTGTTTTTTACCCGATTTGAAAAAAATTTTTGGTTTTTTATAAAAAAGAGCCGTTCTTTTTTCGAACAGCTCTTTTTTCATTATTCTTCGTCTTTCGTTTCTTCGTCGTCTGCATATACGTCGATGGACTTGTCGTCCGTCGTATCAATACGCTGACGCTTGTAAGCGTTGACAGTCGCCTCTGCTTCTCTCTTTGCCGCCACCTTCTTCTGGTGCGCACGGTATGCAGGGATTCCCAAAGCCAAAGCAACTGCAAGTACGCTGCCTACGACAATCAACGCGATTGCCCAGCCTGCCATACCAGCCTCTTCTACCACTTCTTCTTCCTCGGGCTGCAAGAGGTATTCCGTCCAAAGGTTGTCGATCTCTTCTTTGTGCGCATCCGACATCTTACCAACCAATGCGATGAACTGGGATTCCTTTGCCAATTCGCCGTCTTTGCCGAATTTCTCTACGACTTCCTTAAAGAACTCTTTATCGTAAAGCTCTTCTACTTCCTTGCTAACGCCGCCTTCGGTTTCGAAATAGTATTCGATAAGCTTTTTCGCGGTATCGTTGGAGCTGTATTCGTCAAGGTAATCTTTTACCTTTTCATACAAATCGTTGCTTTCCTTGATTTCTTTCGTCGTGCCGACCTTTGCCGCATAGATATAGTTATAGCTTACGTCGCCGCCTGCATAGGACTGTGCGTTACAGTACAATACAACGTCCGTACCGCTGATAAATTCGGGCTTGTACCAATCGTTATGCCAATCTACGAGCGCTACCGTGAAGGGCTTATATTCGTCCGTTTCCAACATCGAAATCGCGTTATAATTCTCTGCTTTACCCATGTAATTTACACGGCTAAGATTATATCCGTTGGTACCCGTTCCATAATAGTACAAATACTCGCCACGGGTTTGCCACAACGTACCCGATGCCCCGCTCGCTACGCGAACTTCCGTTACTTCGGCGTTTTCACCGACCGTTGCGCGGTAAATATCCGAGCCCGAAAGATAGATATAGGTGTGCGTACGCGCGCCGTTATTCCCCGTTGCTACTTGGAAAATTGCCGAACCCGAAGCTTTCGAAGTATCGTTTGCGATAAGGTCTACGTCTACGTTTTCGTTAAAGTTATTTGCCGTAACCGTATTGAGTTCGGACTTTCTTGCGTCCGTCATATAATACAGTTTCGTTTCGCTGCCGTTTGCCGCGCGGGTAAAGTACACACCGCCGTTTTCATAACGAGCAATCGTATACGTGTAACCGAACGGTTCGATTGCATCCTCCGTTTTGTCCTCGTTGAATCTCGTATCCGGCTGCAAAGACGCCACTTTCTGGCTGCCTACGCCGTCCAATACGAGTTTACCAAGGTTGACGTACGGATAGGTCGAATAATCGTCAAAATCATAGGGAATTTCTACGTCTTCGCCGTTGTCCTGCGATTCTTCCGCTTCCTCGTTTGCCTTTTCCATTGCCGCCTTATCAAAGTCGTACTTCTTGCCGCCTTCTACGGTGTACGAAGCCTCGTCTGCGTTGACGGTAGCACGCGCCGCTGCATTTACGCAATAAATCTGGTTATAACCAGGCGTATGCGCAATCGCGCTGTTTTCGATATTATAGGTAACGTTCATCGTGTAATAAACGTTGGAATTTTCCAAATCGCCCTGGTCGTAGTAAACCGTTGCGCCCGTAACGAGGGTCATATCTTCCCCCGTCGCCGTGTTGTACGATTTCAACGCACCGTCGTTTTCGTAAAGACAGAATACGTCTTTTTGTCCGTCGCCGTCTCTATCCACGCCCGCTTGTACGAAACGGTAATTAACGGTGTTGGACGTAAGACGGAAGAAATACCCGTCCATAGGCGCTTCCGTACCGTCAATCTTCGCGCGCTTGAAGTCAAGCGACGAGTTTTGTACGACGCCGCCTACGTCTTCATCCGTCGTCGGCGTTGCGTAATATACGTAATCGCCGTAAATATAAATACCGCTGGAATAGTTCTGCGTGGAAAATATGGAAGGCACGACTACCTGCGCCTTATCGTATTCGCCCTTTTTAAGCTGTTCCTTGGAAATACGCATCAGCGAACCTCTTACGACTTCGCCGTATACGTTTTCCGCCGTGTATTCTTCTTTCCCGTTGATGAAATAGACGAAATCGCCTTTTTCCACCGCAAAGCCGCCGTTCGAAGTTACTTCCGCATTCGAAACGTAGCCTGCGGATAACGATTCGCCTTTATATACCTCGCCGCTGCAACTTGCAAATGCAATCGTGCCGCCAAGCATCGTTGCCGCCGAGATAATACCAAGTATCTTGTTGCCTTTACCCCTCATTGTATAAGGACTCCTTAAAATAGTGTCTGATTTATTTTGCTTATATTGCCGTCCGCATCTTCCTTTATTAGCGCGTACTGATTCGTACGTAACCGAGGAGAAACGCAAGTTCGCCGTAGTATTTCGAAGCAGATTCTTCGTGAAACGAAGCAAGATGCAAGAAAGACAAGAAGGACGCGGCTTTCCCGACGGGAACGTACTGATTCGTACGTGAGCGAGGGAAAACGTAAGTCCGCCGTAGTATTTCGAAGCAGATTCTTCGTTTCGATAGACTAACCGACAATATTAACGCATATTCTATTATATATCAAATTGTCAATTAAAGCAATCGAAAACGCCTTGCTTTTCGGGATTTTTGCTTGAAAATTTTTATATTTTTGGAGGTTTTTTGTAATGGAAGCTTTCGGCTTGTTTCATTTATTGCAATCGCTGTTACCTAAAGCGGAAGAAAGGGCGGAACAGGCATCGGAGGAAGAAGCCTCGACCGCCTTGCAGCCCGCCCCTAAAAGCACAGAAAACGGCGTGAAAAACGACGCGGAAACGCCCATGCAAAACGCCTGTTTGGACTTTCTTGCCCGACACGACGAGCGAGTAAAGAACGTGCGAAAGAAGTAAAAAAGGCGGTGAGAAATCGCCTTTTTGCTTTGCTGCGTATACGTGTTCCTTTTGGAGATACGCTCGACTTCGCAGTAAAGTTGCTTGCTCGGTAGGACAAGCTGCACCTCGAGGACGAAAAAAGAAACCCACCACAAAGGGGCAAGCTGAGCTTGCAGGCAATCTTGTCTATCTTTCCAAAGTTTTCAAAACGACTGACCATTCATCAGGCGGCATATTTCAACGCCGAGTTACCCTTCCTCCGTTACTTCGCAACACTCCCCTCGACAGAAAGAGCGTTTGTTGTTCCTCTTCCCAAAAAATCTTCGCTGCGCAAATCTTTTTCGGGAGCCCTATTTTTTTATAAAGCTCGTCTTGCTGCATCTCAAGGACAAAAAAAGAAACCCACCACAAGGGTAGGTTTCGTTTTTGTTATCTCTTCGAGAACTGAGGTGCACGACGAGCTTTCTTCAAGCCGTACTTCTTTCTTTCCTTCGCACGAGGGTCGCGGGTCAAGAAACCTGCTGCCTTCAATGCGGGACGGCTGTTTTCTTCTGCTTCGAGCAACGCACGCGCTACGCCAAGACGAATTGCGCCTGCCTGACCGGTGTAACCGCCGCCGATTACGTTTACAATGATATCGTATTTGGATTCAACTTCCAAAAGCGTGATGGGCTGCTTTACGATATATTGGAGAGTACCCTGAGGGAAGTAATCTTCGAACGCGCGGTCGTTGATAACGATCGTACCGTTACCGCCGGGAATAAGACGTACACGAGCGATTGCCTTTTTTCTTCTGCCCGTGCCCCAGAATTGAAGCTTCTTTTTAACGTTTGCTTTAGCCATAATTCGTTATCCTCTCCTTAGTCAACTTTAAGTTCTTCGGGTTTTTGCGCCGCGTGGTTGTGTTCTGCACCCTTGTATACCTTCAGCTTTTTGAGCATTGCTCTGCCAAGGCTGTTCTTAGGCAACATACCCTTAACCGCTTCGTAAACGGCAAGGTCGCTCTTTTCAGCCATCATCTTCTTATAAGAGATTTCCTTCAAGCCGCCGATATAGCCAGTGTGGTATCTGTAGAACTTGTTTTCCAATTTCTTACCCGTCAAAACCGTCTTGTCGGTATTGATAACGATTACGAAATCGCCGGTGTCTACGTTGGGGGTATAGGTAGGTTTGTTTTTACCGCGAAGTACGGAAGCAACACGGCTTGCCAAACGTCCCATGGGAACGCCTGCCGCGTCTACAACGTACCACTTTCTTTCAACCGATTCGGCCTTAGCCATATAGGTCTTCATACTATGTTACTCCTTGTTTCGTGTGTATTTTTTCATTTTCTCGATCGGGATAGCCTTGGTTAGAAAAAACCGTTCAACTAACGGGGAAAAACGGGTTTTCCAAGGGGTTCCCCCTTTCTGCCTATTTATTGTATTATGAAAAAAAATTTAAGTCAAGCTGTTTTGCAAGCGTTTTTTCAACTTTTTTTATTTTTTTCAAACTTTTTTTTGAAATCCCTCTTTTTCGCATTTTTCCTATAATTATAAGGAATTTTCCCCTCGTTTTTACCCCTTTAATATAGTATATAGGCAGAAATACCAAAGTAAAGGAACACGAAAAAAGACGGATTGTTCCGTCTTTTTCTTTTCGTCGTGTTTTACCAAACGACGATTTCGCCGTTTTCGTCATAATGCCAATATTTGCCCGTTGTGGTGGGCGCACTTTCGCTATAATAATAAACGGTTGCCTTTTCTAAAGGAGCATTGCTCGAATCAATCGTAATATCCCCCCATTCTTCCGCCGTACCTTTATAATATACACTCGTTAAGTTGGTGCAATCATAGAATGCATAATCACCAATCGAAGTTACACTATCGGGGATAACCACGCTCGTCAAACTGGTGCAACCAGAGAACGCAGAAGAACCGATACTCGTTACACCGTCGGGGATTTCCACGCTCGTCAAGCTACTGCAACCAGAGAACGCAGCACCGCCAATCAAAGTTACGCTGTCGGGGATTTCCACGCTCGTCAAGCTGGTGCAATTACGGAACGCAGAATTGGCAACGCAAAGCGTGCCGTCCTTAATTCCGTATTCTCCCGCAAGCGTGGATTTCGCCTTGATTAAATACTTGCCTATATATAATACGTCGTTTTCCCAATTGCTTTCTCTGTTATAATAGCCTGTATTATAGAACGCATTCGCACCAATATCCGTTACGCCGTCGCCGATTTCCACACTCGTCAAACTGGTGCAACCAGAGAACGCCTCCCTACCAATACTCGTTACGCTGTCGGGGATTTCCACGCTCGTCAAGCTGGTGCAATTACGGAACGCAGAATTGGCAACGCAAAGCGTGCCGTCCTTAATTCCGTATTCTCCCGCAAGCGTGGGTTTCGCATTGATTAAATACTTGCCTATATATAATACATCGTTTT
>JAZUCW010000177.1:0-2169 GCA_045639305.1 Candidatus Scatosoma sp. | reverse complement strand
TGCTGATCGCGTTTTATCCCGTCCCAAATACAATTTTGCATATTCAAATGCAAGGTGTGCGCCGCCGTATTGAAAATATCGTTGACGAGCGTATTGTCGCATTCGAAACTGCCAATCGGGTCGGATTCCGAATGTACGTAGGTGCCGTATACACGATTCAAACGGAAAATCCCCTCTTCCAAGAAATCCAAACGAACAAACCGATACCCCGTTGCCCCCCATTCCATATCGGAGTTGAGCGGCATATAACAAACCATATCCCTCGTGGAATGGTCGTTGGTCGAATTTTTTTCGCCGATCTCGCTGCAACATTCGCCTAAGGATTCCCCAAAGCGTATGCGCAAATAGGGTTTCAAGCTGGGATAGCCGTTGGAATGAAAGAACAATCTTACACCGCCAAAATACTCTCTCCCAAAGTCCAAAATAACGTACCCTTTCCCGTTAAATTCGCAAAAATCGGGAAAATCGAACATATTTTGCTCCATTAAATTGCCTTTCAATAGATTTTCGGGCTTATATACGTTTCCTCCCACTTCCACGACTTTCACGGGAAGCATATATTCTTTTCTTCTCTTTTCTTTTAAAAATTGCATATTGATTATATCCAACCCATTTCTTTTACTCTTTCTAAAATATTGTCCCACACGACGTCCGCGCACCAATAATGAGCTTTGGGTGTGATTGCCAAGTTGCAACGGTCGGCAACGCCGCAAACTTCGTATATCGATTTTACCCTTTCAAACCCCTCTTTTACGCCTTCCACGGGGAAGATGTCGTCTTTCTCGCCGTTGACCAAAACCAAACGCCTAGGGGCAATTAACGCCGCCAAATCCTGCATTTCAAAATATCTGTATGCAGACGGAATATAATTACAATTACAATGGATAATATCCAAAATAGACGTTTTATAGGGGCTGAACGCACAACTTGGCACGGACAGCTTAATCCGCTCGTCCAAGCACGCCGCATAATAAGACAGCGTGCCGCCGCCTGAATGTCCCGTAATGAGAATTTTATCCAAATCACATTGCGGAAAGTTCGCAAGCATATCGATTGCACGCATCACGTCCCAAACGCGTTCGGCAAGCAACGTGCGTCCAAGCGACAACGCCGTCACCGAAGCAAAACGGCAAATAACGCCGCTTTCACGGCTTACCCGTGTTGCCATTCTTTCACCCATCCCGCGGTTTTCTATCGCCAACGCAATCAATCCGCGCCGCACGGCTTGCACCGCAAAATCTTCATGCCCGTATTGCGCTTTTTCCTGTTCGTTTTTAAATTCGCCGATGGAAATATGGAAACCGTACGAATGCCCCTGTTGCGTAATGGCAACGGGGTATTTTTCCTTGTTTCCGTCGGGGATAAGCAAATAACAAGGCACTCTCTCCCCGATTTCACTGTAAAACTCAAAACGAATCTGTTGATAACCGTCTTTTTGCACTTTGGAAACAATTTCAAACTGCGGCTTGCTAGCGTTTTCCGCAATCAAGTCAAGCCCCGACAATTCGATAAATTTGTCTTTTAAATCGCGTTTCCACGCTTGATAATCCGCTTTTTTATCAAACGCAAGTTTTGGGGTTGTCTTTGCTATTAAAAGTTCGTGACACAAATCGCCGTTAATCATACGTACCACCCTTTTATATATTCCTTTCTTTCAAAAGCAACGTTTGCGTAGAAAGATATTCAAACGGCTCGAACACGGTAAGCGTATCACCGTTTATCGCAAAGCTTGCTTTTCTCACTTCGCCCGTCTGTTTGTCCACGACGGATACTTCGCTTATTTTTATGCCGTAAACGTTGCATTTTATCGTTTCAAAATTTTCCACCGTCGTGTTGACGAGCATTAAGGCTTTCTCCGCATTTCTGTCATACAGGTATGCGAACACACCGCTTTCTTGCGTGCTCACGATGGGCGTTTTTGCGTTTTTACACACAAAATCACGCAACATCGACGTACGCAAATCGTTATACTGCTCGTATAAAATTTCATCGTAAATATACGGAATAACCAAGAAATTTCCGCCATCCGCATCACCGTAGCCCATAACGTTGCCACGATAATCGTACACGTAGGATTTTGCAATCACGTCATCCTCGTATTCAATTTCCACGTAATGCCCTGCACGGCGAACGGCGGCACGGATTCCTTTTTTACCGTTTACCTCTACC
>JAZUCW010000176.1:0-6353 GCA_045639305.1 Candidatus Scatosoma sp. | reverse complement strand
CTTCTCCACAGTTTCGTGGAACTACTCGGTCGTTTTAAATTCCCCCACAATTCCGAACTCCGAACTCCGAACTCCGTATTTTAAATTCCCCCACAATTCCGAATTCCGAACTCCGAATTTTAAATTCTCCCACAATTCCGAACTCCGAATTCCGAACTCCGAACTCCGTATTCCCAAGAGGTTTACTATGCAAATACACACCGTTTACCCCCGTGGTTTTGGGGCAAACACCTATATCCTTACGGCGGATAACAAGACGGCAATCGTCATCGACCCGTCCCAGCCCCGTATCGCAGACGAGCTTTCCCGCCTTGGACTCACGGCAAGCTACGTCCTTTTAACCCATTGCCATTTCGACCACGTCGGCGGAGTTTCTGCCCTGCAGTCGCAGGGCGCAAAAGTCCTTTGTTCCGCGCTTGAAAAGCCGCTTATCGGCACGCCTGCCGATGTATTTTCTCTTTTCGGCGCGCCTTGGGAACCCTTCGAATACACCGTAGACGAAACGCTTTCCGACGGGGAAGAACGCAGCCTTTGCGGAATTTTAATCAAAACGCTGTACACCCCCGGGCATACCGCGGGCGGCGCTTGCTATCTTATCGTGGACGAAACGGGAAAACGCCACCTCTTCACGGGCGACACGCTATTTGCCGGTTCGATCGGCAGGACGGATTTGCCTACGGGCGATATGGCAACCCTGCGCGCATCTTTGCGTAAGCTCGCTTCTTTAGAGGACGCGGCAGTATATCCCGGGCACGAGGAAATGACCAGCCTTTCTATTGAAAAGAAAACCAACCCCTTTATAAAGGACGCGTAAGCTATGTTTACCACCGATTGTCAATTTTTGGAAAACGAGCTTTTAGACGTCGTGCGTTTATTCAAACGCCGCCCTGAAACGCTCACCCACTCCTTCTCTTATACAGAGGGGGGTTTCCGCAACGTATTTTCCGTGGACGGCAAAGAATATTCCTTTGAAGATAGGGAGCAGGTACGAGACGAACTCGAATTCAAACGTTTCGAACGCCGCTTTGCAAAGCTCCGTTTGTACGGGGTTTTAAGTGAAAAATACGGCGAAGAAATGCCGTGGGGCGCATTGACGGGGATTCGCCCAACCAAGCTTGCCTATACCGAAAAGGAACGCGGCGGCGACTTTAAAACGCTGTTTTCTCAAATGCGGGTTTGCGAGGAAAACGTCTCGCTGGTGGAGAGTATTTTAAAAACGCAAGAGGGAATTTACGAAAAACGGGACGGCAACACCGACCTGTTCGTTTCCATTCCCTTTTGCCCGACGAAATGTGCGTATTGCTCCTTTATCACCGCGCCGATTGACAAAACCCGCGCCTTTTTACCCGACTATTTAAACGCGCTGGAAAAGGAACTGGCGGCAGCAAAAAATTTGGTGGGAAATCTTCGCAGTATTTACGTTGGCGGCGGCACGCCGTTTGCCCTCGATACCCCCGATTTAGAACGAGTTTTAAAGGCGATTGCGCCGATTTATCAAATGCAAACCAAAGCCGAATACACCGTCGAGGCAGGCAGACCGGACGTATTTTCCGAGGACAAGCTTCGTCTTTTAAAGGACTACGGCGTTACGAGGATTTGTATCAATCCCCAAAGCTTTTCAGACGAAACCTTGAAAAAAATCGGCAGAAAGCATACGGAGGCGGACGTGTACCGAGCGTTCGACCTTTCTAAAAAATACGATTTTTCCATCAACGTCGATTTGATTGCGGGATTAGAAGACGAACGGATAGAAACCTTTGTGCAAAGCGTCGAAAAAGCCGTTAAAACGGGCGCAGACAATATCACCGTGCATTGTTTGTCTTTAAAGTCCGGGGCAAAGCTAAAAGAGGAAAATAGCTACCTTGAAAACGATTTTATCTCGGACATGGTAGCCTCGTCGAGAGAGATTTTGACGAAAGCAGGGTACCTGCCCTATTATATGTACCGTCAAAAATACCAGGTGGGCAACCACGAAAACGTAGGCTGGACGAAACCAGGCAAAGCGTGCGTATATAATATCGACATCATGGAAGAAACGGCGGACAATCTCGCCGTAGGCGCGAACGCCATTTCCAAGCGTGTTTTCACGGAAAAAGGGCTTATTCAGCGTTTCGCCTCACAAAAGGATTTAAAGACGTATATTGCGAGTGTAGACGAGATTATTGAAAAAAAGGCAAAGTTTTTCCAGTAATTGGATAAAAAAAGCGAGAAAAAAGAATAAAAAACTGTAAAAACCCGTGCGTTTTTGTTTTACATTCGAAAAGGAATATGCTAAAATAGTAATAACGGCTGTCTGGGCGGATCGATTCTCCACGACCGACTCTGCTGTCCGTGATATAATTTTCCAAAAACAGGAGGATAAAAAAATGGAAAAGAATGAAATCATCGCAAAATTTGCAACCCACGAAGGCGACACCGGTTCGCCCGAAGTACAGATCGCTTTGCTTACGCAGAGAATCAACCACCTCAACGAACATTTGAAAGCGCACAAGCAGGACAACCACTCCCGCCGCGGTCTTTTGAAAATGGTAGGTAAGCGCCGTGGTCTTTTGGACTACCTCAAAGCAAAGGATATCGAAAGATACAGAGCGATTATCGAAGCGTTGGGTCTTCGTAAATAATGCAAGCACGAAAGGGCGGGTTGTTTTAACTCGCTCTTTTTTGTGATAAGGAAGGCTAGGACAAACCGTATATACGAAAAAAAGAAGAAAGCCGTGGCATAAGCTTTTCTTCCGCCCGTATAGAGAACCCCGTTTACGTCAAGCGGCGTAGACGGACAAGAACAAAAAAGAATTCAAGTATAAGGAGAAAAAAACAATGCCAGATTTAAACAACAGCAAAGTATTTAAAACCAACTACGCGGGCAAAGAGCTCGTCGTAGAAATCGGCAAGTATGCCGAACAAGCAAACGGCGCGTGCTTGGTACGTTGCGGCGACACCGCGGTACACGTATCGGTATGTATGTCGGAAACGGCAAGAGAGGGTATGGACTTCTTCCCCTTGTCCGTAGATTATGAAGAAAAAATGTTCGCCGTAGGTAAAATCCCCGGCGGTTTCAAAAAGCGTGAGGGCAGAGCGTCCGACAAGGCGATTTTAACCAGCCGTCTTATCGACAGACCCATCCGTCCCTTGTTCCCGAAAGGAATTTTCAACGACGTAGTGGTAACGGCAACGGCGCTTTCCGTTGATCCCGATATCTCTCCCGAACCCCTCGCAATGATCGGTTCGTCCGTTGCGCTTTCTATTTCGGATATTCCTTGGGCAGGTCCTACGGGATCGCTCGTCGTTGGTATGGTAGACGGCAAATACGTCGTGAACCCCAACGTCGAAGAACGCGCAAAGAGCGCAATCCATTTAAACCTTGCAGGTACGAAAGACGCGATTTTGATGATCGAAGCGGGCGCGAACGAAGTTACCGACGAAGAAATGGTCGGCGCGATTATGTTCGGTCACGAAGAAATCAAGAAAATCTGCGCTTGGATTGAAGAAGAAATCGTTCCCGTTGCAGGCAAAGCAAAGAAGGAAATGGAACTTTACCATATCCCCGAAGATTTGGACGCAGCGGTAAAAGCATACGGCTACGATAAGCTCTACGCAGCGCTTGATACGTTCGACAGACAAGAACGTCAAGCAAGACAGGCGGCGGCAGAAGCGGAAATTATCGAACATTTCTCCGAAATCTACCCCGACCAGATGCGTGAAGTAAAAGATTCCATTTACTACATCGTTAAAGGCATCGTTCGTGCGAAAATCTTCGATAACGGCGTTCGTCCCGACGGCAGAACTTTGAAAGAAGTCCGTCCTATCTGGTGCGAACACGGTCTTCTTCCCCGTGTACACGGCTCGGCAATCTTCACAAGAGGTCAAACGCAGGCTTTGACGACCTGTACCCTTGGTATGCTCGGCGAAGCGCAGCGTATGGAAGGTCTTGACGAAGAAGAAGAAAAGAGATATATGCACCAGTACAACTTCCCGGGCTATTGCACGGGCGAAGCAAAGGCGTTGAGATCTCCTGGCCGTCGTGAAATCGGTCACGGTGCGCTTGCAGAACGCGCGCTCGTTCCCGTAATTCCCGCTCCCGAAGATTTCCCTTACGCAATCCGCGTGGTATCCGATATTATGTCCTCCAACGGTTCGTCCTCGATGGCTTCCGTTTGCGGCTCGACCATGGCGCTTATGGACGCAGGCGTTCCTATTAAGGCTCCCGTAGCAGGCTGCGCAATGGGTCTTATCAAGGATCCCGAAACGGGCAAGTACGTTATCATGACGGACATTCAGGGCTTGGAAGACTTCCTCGGCGATATGGACTTTAAGGTAGCAGGTACCGAAAAGGGCATCACCGCAATCCAAATGGATATCAAGATTAAGGGTATCTCCAAGGAAATCATGCTCGACGCAATCGCGCAGGCACAGGACGCTCGCCGTCATATCCTCGGCAAAATGCTCGAATGTATCCCCGAAGTTAGCGCAGAGCTTTCCACCTACGCTCCCAAGATTATCACCTTCAAGATCAATCCCGAAAAGATCGGCGACGTCGTTGGGAAACAGGGTAAAGTTATCAACAAGATCATCGAACAGACGGGCACGAAGATTGATATCGAAGACGACGGTACGGTATGCGTAGCTTGCTTCGGCGACGTAGCAAACGCACAGCGTGCAAAAGCGATTATCGAATCGATCGCACACGATCCCGAAATCGGCGATATGTTCGTCGGCGTAGTCGTTCGTATCCTTTCCAAAGTCGGCGCATTCGTCGAATTTGCTCCCGGTAAAGACGGTATGGTACACATCTCCAAACTTTCCGAACAGAGAGTAAACCAAGTAGAAGACGTACTCAACATCGGCGACAAAGTAAAGGTAGAAATCATCAAGATCGGCGAAAAGGGTATCGACTTGAAGCTCCTTGAAAAAATGGACTAATCCAAATAAAAATACAACGAAAAGCAAGCCAAACGGCTTGCTTTTTGATTTTCCCGCTTGACAAACGGTCGGTTCCATAGTATAATAAACGAAAGACGAAAAGGAGGGGCAATATGCAAAAATTATCCTTGATAATACCTTGTTACAACGAAGAAGAAGCGTTGCCCGTCTTTTACGACGAGCTTAAAAAGGTTTTGTCTGCGTTAGAAACCTACGAGGCGGAGATTTTATTTATCGACGATGGTTCGAAGGACCAAACTTTAAAAACGCTGAAATCGCTTGCCGAACAGGACGAGCGGGTAAAATATCTTTCCTTTTCTAGAAACTTTGGCAAAGAGGCGGCAATGTACGCAGGCTTTTGCAACGCCACGGGCGATTTGGTTGCCGTGATGGACGCCGATATGCAAGACCCGCCCTCTCTTCTTCCGCAAATGCTGGAAATCATTCAGGAGGAAGGGGTGGACAGCGTGGCGACCCGCAGAGTTACCCGCAAAGGCGAACCGAAAATCCGCTCCTTTTTCGCCCGCAGATTTTATAAACTAATGGCAAAAGTCTCCGACGTAGACGTCGTGGACGGTGCGAGGGATTTTAGATTAATGAAACGCAAAATGGTCGACGCCATCGTGTCGATGGGGGAAACCAACCGCTTTTCCAAAGGTATTTTCGGTTGGATCGGCTTTAAAACCCATTGGCTCGAATACGAAAACGTCGAACGGGTCGCAGGGCAAAGCAAATGGAGTTTTTTCAAGCTTTTCAAATACTCGATGGAAGGGATTACCAACTTTTCCGACGCGCCCTTAAAAATCGCTTCGTGGAGCGGGATATTCTTCACCTTTATTGCGATTATCGCTATGCTCGTGGTCTTTGTAAAAGCCCTGTTTTTTGGCGATGCCGTGGCGGGTTGGCCCTCGACGATTTGTATTATTTTGTTCGTCGGCGGCATTCAGCTTTTCTGTTTGGGGATGATAGGACAGTACATTTCCAAGATTTTCCGAGAAACGAAAAAGCGCCCGATTTATATCGTCAGCGAAAGCAACAAAGAGGATTTTAAATAACGAAAAACCTGCCCCGTGGGAGAATTCCCACGGGGCAGGTATGCGTTTATAGGGACAATGTGCAACGTACCGTTGCATCGAATTTTATCTATCAATTTGGAAATTTCAATGGGGCTAACCATTTGTCGGGTTGCGTGTTTCAATGAAATGGTCATTGCGAGGCGTTAGCCGTGGCAATCTCAAAAGGCTCCCCTGTGTAAGGGGAGCTGCCCGTGTAACGGGCTGAGGGGTTGTTTCTCTGTGCTTTACAAAACGCAACAATCCCCCTTGGGCTTACGCCCTTTCCCCCTTTACACAAAGGGGACGTTTGAAGTCCTTGCGAGCCCTATAGGGGCGCGGCAATCTCTTGAGATTACTTCGCTTCGCTCGTAATGACGA
>JAZUCW010000175.1:0-10456 GCA_045639305.1 Candidatus Scatosoma sp. | reverse complement strand
CCAAGGCACGCGTGCCTTGGGGGCGAAAATTTTAGTTTCAAAAATTATTCGGTAGTATAGTTATCGAAATAGCCTTGGATAAAGACGATAGGCGTACCCTTATCGCCCGAACCCGAGGTCAAGTCGCAAAGCGAACCGATAAGGTCGGTCAATCTTCTAGGGGTCGTACCTTCAGAGATCATGTTGCCTACGAGATCTGCGTCCTTTTGTTGGATTTTTTCCTTAATAGCTGCTTTTAAAGCGTCGCCGGAAAGGTCTGCAAAATCGTTGTCGGCAAGGTATTTCAGCTTCAACTCGCTAGGCGTACCTTCCAAACCGCTGGTGTAAGCGGGGGAAACGACGGGGTCTGCAAGTTCCCAGATTTTACCAACGGGGTCCTTAAATGCGCCGTCGCCGTAGACCATAACTTCTACGTGCTTGCCCGTCTTTTCCAAAATGCGTGCTTGAATGGCGTCTACGAGCGCTTGGCAATCGCGGGGGAAGAGTTTGATTTGGTCGTCCGGTGCTTTGTTCGAACCAAGCAAGCCGTAGCTTTCGTTATAACCGCTGCCGTTTACGGGCGCGCGCATAATTTCGTCCATACCGTATACGATTTCCGCGCCTGCCGCTTTGAGAAGGCGTTTGGTACGTGCGCGGGTGTGAATATCGCAGTTCAATACGTTTTTCGTATAGTTCAAAATCGCTTTGGGCGAGTTTGCAAAAACGACCTCGCATTCTGCGCCGCATTCGCGGACGAGGTTTTGATAATATTCTACGTAGTCTACGCCGGTAAAGCGGTGTTTAGAATACCCAAACAGTTCGCGGTATTGTTCAAGGGAAAGAACGTCGGTATAGGGATTGATACCCTTTTCATCCAAATCGTCCAAAGAAACGAGGTGGTTGCCCACTTCGTCGGAAGGATAGGAGAGCATCAAAACGATTTTCTTTGCGCCCTTTGCCATACCTCTTAAACAAACGGAAAAACGGTTACGGCTGAGGATGGGGAAAATAACGCCCACCGTTTCGCCGCCGAATTTTTCTTTTACGTCGGTTGCAATATCGTCAACGCTTGCATAGTTACCTTGTGCGCGGGCAACGATTGCTTCGGTCATTGCGATAATATCGCGGTCGCGGATTGCAAATCCGTCTTCTTTTGCCGCCTCTAAAACCGAATCGGTTACGATTTCTACCAAATCGTCGCCGCTACGGATGATCGGGGCGCGAACGCCTCTTGAAATGGTACCTACCATACGACTCATACGTAATTTCTCCTTTGCTTGCGATAATATTCTTCGCAAAACCACAGTATATTATACTAAATTTTAAAGCAACTGTAAAATGTTTTCGGGGCGTAATTTTTAGTTTTTTTAATTTTTTTTACAAGACGAAAGATTACCTTTTTTATAAAAAGTGAAAAATAGGCGTTGACGGCGGGGGAAAAGTATGGTAAAATAGTGTCGTTAAAAAAAGGAGTAAACTATGGAAATCGTTTTATTGACGGCACTAGGGGTCGGCGGGGCGACCGTGATAGGCTCGTGTATCGGATTCTTGTTTAAAAATCTCTCGCAAAAATTCTCCGATATCGTATTGTCGTTTGCGGCAGGCGTTATGTTGGCGGCTGCGATTATGGGCTTGATTTTACCTGCGATTGAGTACGGGGAGAATTGGGGACTTCTCATCGCGGTTATCGGGATTTTTATCGGGGCGTTGTGTTTAAATTTTACGGACAAGCTAGTTCCCCATTTGCATAGATTGATGGGCGCGGAAACGGAAGCGCACAAAAATAAAAATTTGAACAAAGTATTGTTGTTCGTTTTGGCGATTGCAATCCATAACCTGCCCGAAGGTTTGGCGGCGGGCGTCGGGTTTGGATCGGGCAATACGGCGCAGGCGTTGACGATTGCAGGCGGTATTGCGTTGCAGAATATTCCTGAGGGCATGGTAATCATCGGTCCGATGCTGGCGGCGGGCGTTTCGAAAAAACGCACCTTTCTTTGCGCTTTAGGGACGGGCTTGGTTGAAGTTGTCGGCACGTTGATAG
Organism: Candidatus Scatosoma sp.; assembly: GCA_045639305.1. GTDB lineage: Bacteria > Bacillota > Clostridia > Christensenellales > Borkfalkiaceae > Scatosoma. The sequence goes on along the minus strand of JAZUCW010000175.1, from coordinate 8,436 downwards.
GGTATTTTGCGGTCAGTATTTCGGCGGCTATATTGCCGTTTGCGCTTGCGTTTGCGGGCGGGACGATGCTGTACGTCATCAGCGACGAAATGATTCCCGAAACGCACGCCAACGGATATCAACGCGGGGCGATGTATGCGCTGCTCGTCGGTTTTTGCTTTATGCTGACGATGGACTTTTTTCTTGGATGATAAAATTTGAAAGTCTATAAAGAGGCGGGAGAACAATCGTTTATAACGATTTTTGCTTCTTTGGGTATAAAGAGAAGAAGGATGGGGAAAAAAGGAAGAAATCCTCTTTTACAAGGGTTGTAAAAGGGGATTTTTTTTGCGATTCTATTGACTTTTTATCCGTTTTATGGTACACTCGTTTTACCAAAGGAAGGAAAAATTTTCCTTGAAAGGCAAGCGTGGATTTTGACGGGGAAATTGCCTGAAGACGTGTCGCGGGAGAATTTGTGCCTTGATTTTTGTAACGACGGCTGCGATGCCGTTTCGACGGCGTTGGAATTTAAGCCCTTCCAGATTCGGTTTTTTGGTTGATAAAAGTCTAAACGGGCTGGGCAGGTACGAGTTTATTTTTAATTTCACGAGGTTGTATGGAAAAGAATTTGATTTTTGCAGAGGGCGTAGAAAAAACATACGGAAGCGGGGAAAGCGCTTTTAAGGCGCTTGACGGGGTATCCTTTTCGATTGAAAAGGGAGAATTTACCGTGATTTTAGGACCGAGCGGTGCGGGTAAAACGACCTTGTTGAATTTAATAGGGGGTATGGATACGTTGACCTTTGGGAAATTGTATTCTTGCGGGACGGCGCTTGAAAACCTTTCGGATAAGGAGCTGACGAAGTACCGCCGTGATAAAATCGGGTTCGTGTTTCAATTTTATAATTTGATGCCGAACCTGACTGCGCTTGAAAACGTGGAATTGGCGGTCGAATTGAAAAAAGATCACCTCGATTGCAGCGAGGTATTAAAACAGGTCGGTTTGGAAGAAAGACTGGGGCATTTCCCCAGCCAGCTTTCAGGCGGGGAACAGCAACGGGTGAGTATCGCCCGCGCGATTGCAAAAAACCCAGATTTGTTGCTTTGTGACGAGCCGACGGGGGCGCTTGATTACGAGACGGGTAAAAAGATTTTGGCGCTGTTGCACGATATTTGTAAACGGCAGGATAAAGCGGTGATTATCGTTACGCATAACGCCGCGTTAAAGGATATGGCGGATAAAGTCCTGCATATCAAAAACGGACGCATCGTGAAGGAAGAATGCAACGAAAGCCCGAAAAAGATTGAGGAGATAGAATGGTGAAAAGCGCGTTTTTTAAAACCGTCGCCCGAACGTTTAGAAAAAACGTCAGCCGTTTCGTTTCGATGTGTCTTATCGTGTTCGTCGGGGTGGCGTTCGTTACGGGAGTGGGGACGCTTTCCCACGTGCTGACCCGTTCGGTGCACGAAGAATACGTGCGGCAAAAGGGGGCGGATTTATTTTTAAAATCGACCCTGCCTACGGGGTTTTCGGAAGAAGAGATGGGCGAGATTGCCTTGCTTACCGACGCAAAAGGGGTAAGAAAGGTATTTCAGTACGAAGAGGGGGCGACTCGGTTTGTCGTTACCGATATTGCCGATAAGTCTACGCACGTATTTTCCTTGGAAGAGGGTAGGCAGGTACGAGCTGAAAATGAAATTTATGCCGAACGCACCTTGATGGACGAGGTGGGAGATACCGTTGTTTTTATGGGAAAAGAATACACGGTGGTGGGGAAACTTGCCAACCCTGCCTGCTTTTCCATAGAAAAGGAAATCGGCAATCAAGAACAGGAAATCGAGCATATTTATTATTTGGACAGCGCGTATTTTGAAGGGGCAAACGTTTTGCCCGTTACCGATTTGTATCTGGAAATAGACTCTCTTTCTAAACGTGCGGATATGTTTTCCGGGCTTTACGAGCTGGAGATGCAAGCGCTGAAAGAGAAAATAGAAGAGGCGCAGGAAAACACCGTCGTATTGACACTAGAAGAAAACATTTCGTATGCGCTCGTCAAAGGATACGGCGAAAAGATAAACGTCGTAGCGGCAATTTTCCCCGTGTTTTTTATTTTAATCGTCTCGCTCGTAGTGCTTACGACGATGACCCGACTTATCGAGGACGAACGAGGGATGATCGGGTGTTACCGCACGCTTGGGTTTTCAAAGGGGAAAATTCTATTAAAATACAGCGTATTTTCCGTGGCGGCGTGTCTAATCGGGGCAATCGTCGGGGTGGCTGCGGGTATGTATATTTTGCCCAACGTCATTTATCCGTCCTACAACGCCATGTTTTATATGGGTGCGCTGACGCCGACCCGCGTAGTGATGCCGGGGATTCTTTCTGCTTTGGTGATGGCGGGCGCGGTGTGGGCGATTACCGCCTACGTATTATTAAAAGAATTGTCGGAAAAACCTAGCGCTTTGTTAAAGGCTAAGAGTCCCAAAGCGGGAAAAAGGATTTTATTGGAACGGATTCCTTGGCTTTGGAAACGGTTGAAATTCCGTTATAAATCTTCCCTTCGAAACGTAATCCGTTACAAAACGCATCTTGTGATGACGGTAGTTTCGGTGGCGGGCAGTACGGCGCTCGTGCTGGCGGGGTTTGGACTGTATAATATTGCGTTAAGTCCGAACACGACGACAATACCCAATTCGATGGCAGACGCCTTTGCAATGATTTCTTTGATCGTGATTCTGTTTTCCGCGCTGCTTTGTATTTTGGTTATTTTTAACTTGACGAATATGAATATACAGGAACGGAACAAGGAAATGGCAACGCTGCGGGTTTTGGGGTACCAGCACGGCGAGGTCGGGGCGTATATCTATCGAGAGGTCGCGATTATGACCGTTATCGGGATTTTCTTTGGGATTCCTTTGGGGGTAGGGCTGCTTGCATTTGTGTTTGGGTATCTTGAATTCGGTTTGCTTGCGGACGTGAGGGTTTTATCCTACGTATTCACCGTTTTGTTGGTGTTCGTATTTGTGGCAATTGTGGACGTTTTGCTGTATAGAAAGGTGAAAAAGATAGATATGAACGCTTCGTTGAAGAGCAACGAATGAGGAAAAATAGACAAGAAATAGAAAAAACAGGGAACGGAGGAGGAAACTCTTTCGTTCTTTGCATTTTTTGAAAATTTAATTATATATAGTAGGAAAGGTTGACTTTGTGATAATTTTGTGATACAATAAATAAGATTTATAATGTAAAATGGCGAAATTTGTAAGAATGAGGCACTTATGTTGAAAGGCAATATAAAAGGAAAATTAAAATCGCTCCTTGTTATCCTCGTGGCGCTTGCCGCGGTGGTGGGGCTTTTTGTATTTATGTTTTCGGGAGACAACGCGGAGATCGTAAAGAGCTTGTTTAACGACAACCTTTCCGAAGGCGAATTTAAAGAAAAACTACAAAGTTTCGGTATTCGCGGGGCGGTTACCTTGTCGCTGCTTTCGATGATGCAGGTGGTTTTGACATTCTTGCCCGCCGAACCCGTACAGGTTTTGTCGGGAATCGGATACGGTTTTGGATACGGATTTTTAATCTGTCTTATCGGCGTTATCCTCGGCAATACGGTTATCTATATTTTGAATAAAGCGTGCGGCTCGAAGGTTTCCAAGTATTTCCATAAAAACATCGACCTCGATTTTGATAAATTGCGCCATTCGAAAAAGGTGGCGTTCTTCGTACTGTTGCTGTATTTCTTACCGGCAATCCCGTATGGAATGATTTGTTTTTTCTCTGCGTCTCTCGATTTGAAATATCCAAAATACATCTTATTAACGACGTTTGGGTCTTCCGTTTCGATCGTTATCGGGGTGTCCATGGGGCATCTTGCGATGTCGACGAGTTGGATTATTTCGATTATCGTCTTCTGCGTATTGGTGGCTTTGATCGTGATTCTTGCCGTCAAGAGAAAGGCGCTGTTTAAAAAGGTGAACGATATGATCCATAAATCCCACGAACCGTATAAATCGGATACGGTGGCAAAAAAACCTAACCCCTTCATTTTGTATCTCTCCGTTCTTATTATGAAGATCGTGATTTGGTGGAAGTTGAAGGCAAAAGTAACGAGAAAGGCAAAATTAGAGCATCCTGCCGTATTGCTTTGTACGCATGGTTCGTTCGTTGATTTTGCGTACGTAGGTTGTATGACCAAAGGGTTTAGGCCGAGGTTTATCACGGCGAGGTTGTATTTTTACAAGAAAAACTTGGCTTGGCTGCTTCGAAAGGTCGGCTCGTATCCAAAAAGCATGTTCTCCCGCGACGTGGAGAATTTGAAAAACGGCTTGCGGGTTATTTCCGAGGGGGGCGTTTTGGCAATGATGCCCGAAGCCCGTTTGTCTACCGTCGGGAAGTTTGAAGATATCCAAGACACCACCTACAAATTTATTAAAAAACTGGGCGTGCCCGTGTATATCATGCACGCCGACGGCAGCTATTTTGCCCGCCCGAAGTGGGGGGACGGCTTCCGTAAGGGCGCGCACGTAGAGATCGTTTTCGACAGCTTGTTTACGGCGGAACAAGTAAAATCGATGAGCGAAGAAGAATTGAAAGTCGGCATCGAGGAAAAACTGTATTACGACGATTTCAAATGGTTGGAAAAGCATCCTACCTATCGCTACAAATCGAAAACGCTTGCCGAGGGCTTGGAAAACATTTTGTTCCGTTGTCCAAACTGCGGCAAAGAATTGACGATAGAAACCAAGGGCAGAGAGGTGTCTTGCAGCCATTGCGGTATGCATACGAGATTGAATGATCGGTACGGCTTTGACGGCGAAACGCCTTTTGATAATTTCCAAACTTGGTACGAATGGCAGAAAGGGGAGCTGGAGAAGGAATTCAGCAAAGACCCTGCGTTTAATCTTTCAGAGGAAGTCGAATTGTATCACTCCTCTTTCGACGGCAAGAAGATGCTTCGTTTGGCGGGGAAAGGACGGGTTACGCTGTCCCGTGAAGGCTTGACCTATAAGGGGACGGATACGGACGAAGAGGTCGAAAAGCATTTCCCGATGAGTATTTTGTATCGCGTGCTCTTTGGCGCGGGCGAGGACTTTGAAGTGTACGACGGCAAGGAAATTTGGTATTTCGTACCGCCCGATAAGCGTAGCTGTGTAAAATGGTACGTGGCGAGCGAAATTATGAAAAACGCAAGTGAAAAAGAACAGGCATAAGGCTTATGGTAAAAACGAAAGAAAAAGAAAAATCCTTTAATTCGATTAATTTACAATCGTTCATCCTCGTTACTTCGCTCTTATTGGGGCTGCTGATTATTGCGGGGCTTTTGTCCTACATAATTCCGCAAGGCGCTTATCAGTTGGCGGCAAACGGTGAGATTATTCCCGAGACCTTTGTAAAAGGAAAGATTGAGGGGATTGCGTTTTGGCGGGTTTTGACTGCGCCCGTGCGCGTGTTCGCCGGGGAGGATTCGCTGACGATTATCATGATTAGCGTTTTCCTCTTGGTTATGAGCGGGATTTTCAATATCATGGAAAAGACGGGCGGCGTGCGCGTATTAATCCGCAGACTTTTGACGAAGTTCTCTAACAACAAAAAGACGGTGCTTTGCGCGACGATTTTGTTGTTTATGGCGTTCGGCAGTTTCTTTGGTATGTTCGAAGAATTGGTAACCTTGCTGCCCATTATTATCGTGTTTGCGCTGTCGCTTGGCTACGATACGATGACGGGCGTGGGCGTCTGCATGCTGGCGGCGTGCTTCGGGTTCTCCGCGGCAATCACCAATCCTTTCTCGGTGGGCTTGGCGACCGAGGCGGCGGGAACGGGAGTGTTGGACGGCATTTGGCTGCGTATCGTATTTTTCGTATTGATTTACGGTTTGCTGTGCGGGTTTATCCTTTTGCATGCGAGAAGAATCAAGAAAAACCCCGAAAAATCGTTGACCTATGAAATGGACAAAAAGAAACGGGAAACCCTTAAAATTGACGAGCTTTGGACGGAAAACGACAATAAAATTTTCCGTGTGTACGGGATTTTCTTCCTTGCGCAGTTCGCCGTTTTGATTGCCATTGCTTCTATCCGTGCCATTTCCGACCTCGCAATCCCTATCCTTGCCGTCAGCTTCTTGTTCGGCGGGATTTTGTCGGGGCTGCTCGTTAGCGAACAAAAGAAAAAAGTATTTACCGACTTTTTGAAAGGCGCGCTTGGTATGTTGCCCGCCGTTTTGATGATCGCCATCGCTTCGTCGGTAAAACTCGTCTTGGACGAAAGCGGTATTTTACATACGATTATGCACGCAGTTATCAAAGCGCTCGACGGTAAGAGTAAATTCGTTTGCGTATTGCTCGTATATCTTTTGATTTTGTTCTTGCAGGTCTTTATCGGTTCGTCTTCGGCAAAGATTATGTTGGTAATGCCGATTATCGTACCAATTTCTACCGCGCTTGGTATTTCGCCGGCAACGATTATTTTGACCTACTGTATTGCGGACGGGTTTACGGATATGCTCTTGCCCACCAATCCCGTGCTTTTGATTGGGCTTTCCATGGCAGGCGTGTCGTATACCAAGTGGATTCGCTGGACGTGGTTGTTGCAGGTGATCGTCTTCGTGTTGACGGTTGCAATGCTGATGTTTGCCGTGTCGATTGGATATTAACGAAAACAAAAAACAGAGCCGAAACGGCTCTGTTTTTTTTGCGCTAGGATATCCGTTACCAATGCCCGTTTTTGCATACGGCAAAATTCGCGTATCGAAAAAGGGGGATTTTTATCGTATGCGGGCAAAGACAGGTCTCGGAAAGGACATATGCTTTTACCCGCAAGGATAAGGGCAGGTACGAGACGAAAGAGGAGAAAAAAGAAACACACCTGCGTTTTGCAGGCGTTTTTTTCGTTTAGGGCTTCGTTTAGAGTTTGGGTAAATTTTTCAGTGCTTTTTCTATTTCCGTATCCGTAGGGGTATAATCGGTCATCTTACCGTCGTGGAACTTTTCGTAAGACATCATATCGAAATACCCCGTGCCCGTTAAGCCGAACACGATCGTTTTTTCCTCGTTCTTCTCCTTGGCAAGCAGCGCCTCGTCGATGGCAGCTAAAATGGCGTGGCTGGATTCGGGGGCAGGAAGGATTCCTTCGATACGGGCAAAATATTCCGCGGCTTCAAAGACTTTGGTTTGTTCAACGGCTCTCGCTTCCATAAGTTTGTCGTCGAAAAGCTGGGAAAGGGTGGAGGTCATGCCGTGATAGCGCAGACCGCCTGCGTGGCTTGCCGCGGGCATAAATCCCGAACCGAGCGTATACATTTTAGAAAGGGGGCAGACCCTGCCCGTGTCGCAATAATCGTAGGCGTATTTTCCGCGCGTCAGCGTGGGACAAGAGGCAGGTTCGACGGCAATAAAACGATAATCGGCTTTGCCTTGCAGTTTTTCCGCCATGAACGGGGCGATTAAGCCGCCAAGATTGCTGCCACCGCCCGCGCAACCGATAATAATATCTGCCTTTTCGCCGTATTTGTCAAGCGCGGTTTTCGTTTCTAAGCCGATAACAGACTGGTGTAATAAAACTTGGTTTAACACGCTGCCGAGTGCGTAACGGTACCCTTCCGTTTTTGCGGCGGTTTCTACCGCTTCGGAAATCGCGCAACCCAAAGAACCCGGCGTGTCGGGGAATTCGTTGAGGATTTTTCGTCCGATATCCGTCGCCAAGGAGGGGGAAGGGGTGACTTTTGCCCCGTAAGTGCGCATAACTTCTCTGCGGAAGGGCTTTTGCTCGTACGAGCATTTTACCATAAATACCTGACAATCTAAACCAAAGTATGCACAAGCCATACTCAGCGCCGTGCCCCATTGCCCTGCGCCCGTTTCCGTCGTAAGCCCTTTCAAACCCGCTTGCTTTGCGTAATACGCTTGCGCGATTGCGGAGTTGAGTTTATGGCTGCCACTGGTATTGTTTCCCTCGAATTTATAATAAATCTTTGCAGGGGTGCCCAGCGCCTTTTCCAAACAATACGCGCGGATTAAGGGGGCGGGGCGGTACATTTTATAAAAATCACGCACTTCTTGCGGAATCTCGATATAAGGGTCGACGTCGTTTAATTCTTGCTTTGCAAGTTCTTCGCAAAAGATTTTCGATAGCGTCTCAAGGGTAATCGGTTGCAAGGTTGCGCCGTCCAACAAAGGAGCGGGCTTGTTTTTCATAAACGCCCGCAAATTGCACCAAGAGTTCGGGAGTTCCGTTTCGGATAAATAAATCTTATAGGGGATTTCTTTTTTCATATTCTCTCACTCCTTTTACTTGGTTATCGGATATAGTATCATATTTTTCGATAATAGTCAAGCGAATAAACGACAAAATCGATTATTATTTCTTATAATAAAAAAGAAAAGCCGTCTTGTTGGACGGCTTTGGTTTTTTTGATTTTTTTTAAGATTAGGACACCAGGTGTGCGTTGAAAAGGGTTA